>NZ_JBQEKA010000001.1:0-85800 GCF_052103615.1 Kerstersia sp.
GTACTTCGTCATGTAAAAAACCCCGAAGGTTGGATCTATGTCCAACTTTCGGGGGGCAGTTCAGTCTTTCCGTCTGGCTTTTCCTTTAATGCGAGAGATATATCCCCCTCGCCTTCACCCCCATCCTAGGCCGCCACTGCCCTCCCCGGCCCCAGCGCCCGCAGCTGCCCAATAAACGCTTCCCGCACTGAGTCTAGCGGCGCCCGGGATTTTTCTAGTTTGGCGCCTAGCACTGCCCCTTCCCAGGCGTACCAAAACAAGCGCGCCAGGCCTTCTATGTCGGCGTCTGGCGCCAGTTCTCCGGCGGTCTGGGCGGCTTCCAGGCAGTGGGCGATACGGCGCTGCCAGCCTTGGACGGTGGCGAGCAAGGCCTGGCGGAAGTTTTCGTCCAGCGCGGCCAGTTCCTGGCCGAGGTTGCCGACCAGGCAGCCACGCCGGAAGGTGAAGCGTTCCATGCCGTCCGCGGCTTCGTCCATGAAGGCGCGGATGCGCTCTATGGGCGCGCGGCTGCTGTCGTTCAGAATGCGGTCCAGTTTTTTATTGAAGTATTCGGCATAGCGTTCGATGACGGCGATGGTGTAGGCGTCTTTGCTGCCGAAGTAGTAGGCAAAAGAGCCTTTCGGGACGCCTGCCGCGGCGACCAGTTCGTCTATGGGGGTGTTGTGAAAGCCTTTTTCCGTGAAGACGGCTACGCCTATGCGCAGCAGGTCTTCACGCTTGTTGTTGTCGCGCCTGGCCCGTACCGGGCGGGCGGCTTCGTTTGTGTGTGCAGCCACTGTTTTTCTCCCTGACGACACTGCTCCAACGGGTGTAAGCCTGTTGTGAAATTCATGGTAGAAAATTTTAGCTGACTGATCAACTAGTTTCTTTAGTCCTGTCTATATCAGTGCGGGAATCTGGCTTTGTTCTGAGGATTTGCCGGAAGAAGAAGAGCCCCAGTACCGGCCCTGGCAAGAGCAGCCAGGCGACCGCAGCCCCCCAGTGCTGGATCTGCGCCGTGACCAGGCTGATGGGTATGACAGTCACCAGAAAGCCCAGGCTGTTCATGATGGCCAGCGCGCTGCCTATTTGTTGCGGCGGGCAGTTGGCTGCCGCCAGCGCGGAGAATTGCGCGGAATCCGCGATGACGGCCATGCCCCAGATAAGCAGGCCTATCCCTAGCAGCCCCGCGCCCCCGACTGCCGCCAGAAATGGGTAGAGCGCGCACATGCAGCCCGAAACAGCCAAGGCCCCCCAGGCGACCCGGGCGCTGCCCCAGCGCTGGCTGAGCCTGCCAGCCAGCAGGCACCCCACGGCCCCGGCTGCAATGACCGTAAAGCTGGCCGCCGCGATCTGGGCAGCAGGCCAGCCATACATTCCCCCTAGCGCCGCCACCAGCATGGGGACTACTGTCCAGAAGGCATACAGTTCCCACATATGGCCAAAGTAGCCCAGCGCGCAGGCCCGGAATGCCGGGCCCCGAAAAACAGCCAGGGCAGCGCCCCAGCGCAGCGCGCGCCTGGCCTGCCCGGCGGGCAGAAAGGGGCCGTCCCCCAGGCGGGCGATGGCAGCGCCGCCCAGCACCGCCAGGCCGGAAGCGCTCAGCACCACCGCCTGCCAGCTCCAGTCTGCCCCCAAGGCTCTCACGCCATGCGGCAGCGCTGTGCCCAGGGTCAGCATGGCCACCAGCAGCCCCAGGGTCTGCCCTGCGCGCCCTTGCGACCAGGAAATGACCAGCTTCATGCCCAGGGGGTAGATCCCGGCAAGGCAGATTCCCACTGCTGCCCGCCAGATCACGGCATGCGCCAGCGTCGGGCTGCCCAGCACAAAGCCTGCGTTGCATAACGCCCCCAGCACGCAGGACACGGCGAAGATGCGGCTGGCCGGGTAGCGGTCGGCCAGGCCCGATACAGCCAGCAGCAAGGTGCCCGCGATAAACCCCAGTTGCACGGCGCTGGTCAGGCTGCCCAGCCCGGCGTAATCCAGCGTCCAGGCGCGGCGCAGGTCATCGGCCGCGCTGTTCGGGCTGAACCACAGGGAGGTGCCCAGCAGCTGGGCCACCACGATCACGGCTATGGGCGAAAGACGGCGCGTATGCGTGGTGCCCATGCTGCCCCCGCTGTCAGACGTGCGGATAGAGGTACAGCACGCCCCCCATCACCGCGCACATGAGGAAGAAGATAATCAGCGTGTAGCCCATGACCCGGCCCAGCCCGACACCGGCAATCGCCAGCAGCGGAATGGCCCACATCGGCTGGATCATGTCCGCCGCCCCCTCCCCCAGCGCCACGGCGATGGCCACGGACGCCTGCGGCACGCCCAGGCTGACGGCTGCCGGCACCGCGAAGGGCGCCTGCACGATCCAGTGGCCTCCTGCGCTGGGCACAAAGACGCTGATGATCAGCGACGACAGGAACGTCCAGAGCGGCAGAGTTTGCCCGTCGGAGTAGCGCACAAAGATCTCCGACATCCAGTCGGCCAGGCCAGTCGCCGTCATGATGCCCATGATGCCGCCATAGAGCGGAAACTGCAGCAGGATGGGCCCGGCCACGCGGGCGGCGTTATTGATGGCCTTGAGATAAGCGCGCGGCGTCAGGTGCATCAGCAGGCCCAGCAGCAGGAAGATCAGCACCAGCATATTGAGGTCCATGCGGAACATGCCGGTTGCCACTTTCATGCCTATGTACCAGACGCCCAGGCCCACGATGGTGATGTTGATGATCCAGCTGTGATTCAACCAGCCCGCTACGGATGCGGGGGCTGGCGGGTCGGCCGCTACCGTATCTTCACGGCGCAGTTTTTCCGGGTCGGCAGCCACGCTTTCGTCCGGGCCTGGCATCATCAGCCAGAACGCCAGCGGAATCAGGATAGCCAGCAGCAACAGCGGCAGGTAATTCAGCGGCGACAGCAGAAAGGCTTTCATCGACAGCACTTCGCCCGTGTGTTTTTCGATGATGTTCATGGGCGAGCCGCTGCTGGCGCTCAGCAAGGCGATGGAGCTGGAGATGCCGCAGACATAAAACGACCAGGCCGCATAGGCCGCGGCCACCAGCCAGGCGAAATCCACCTTGACCCGCTTGGCGACTTCCCGGGCGAACAGCGCTGTCACGACCAGGCCGAATGCCCAATTGAGCAAAGACGCCGCCAGCGAAACAAAAAAAGTCAGCACCATGGCGCCAGCGCGTGTCTTGGCTTTGCCCGCCAGGCTGGACAGCAGCCGCGCCACCGGCCTGGAAGTGGACAGCGCATGCCCGGTCACCAGCGTGAGCGCCACCAGAAAGGCAAAGCTGGCGATGTTGAAGACGCCCTCGTACCAGCCTGTCAGTATGGTGGAGGTCGTTCCGCCAGGCACGATGGTGTAGGCCAGCAGGCAGGTCACCGCCGTCAGGATGACGGCAATGACAAAAGGGTCGGGCATGATCTGCTCGACCACGCTGACACAAATCCGTGTCAGGCGCCGGATGAAGCTGCCGCCGACGACAGCTTCGGTATCCCTGGATTGGGGCGCGGGCATCTCTGCCGCGGTTTTGGAATCGGAAAATCCCATCGTTTGTCTCCCGTAGCCTGCGCCACTGCAGTGTGGACTGGCCGAATTATTTTTTGATTGGTCTGATACTTCATGGAACGACGTTGAATCCGGGATCAGGCTGGATGGCCTGTAAGGGGCATGCGCAGGTGATGCCTGCCGGGCGCGGCGGCCCTGCGCATGTCTAGCCTGCCCGCCAGGAGCGGCGGGCAGGTGCTGCTGCGCCAATCACATTCCCGCGCCCTGCCTGCAGGCTTGGCATCGTCGGGCTTCCAGCCCGGGTGCGGCGTGTCGCCCGGCCATCCCTCCGGGATAAAGCGACAGCCGCACCGGCCATGCAGGCCGTCTGCTGCGGCACGGGTTCAAACCAGAACGCTACGCCTGCGCAGCCAGGCGGGTTGTCACCTTGACCGGGTTGGCCAGGGTGTCGCGGATAGGCGAAGCCTGCTCCAGCGCCGCCATCAAATCCTGCAATTGGGCCGCGCTGGCGCCCGGGCAATCCAGGCGCACCTGCACGCGGATTTCCTGCGCGCCAGGGCGCACGGCACGGTCTATGCCAAGAAAACCATTCAGATCGACATCGAAATCCAGATCCAGGTCTATCTTGCGCAGCGTCAGGCCGCGCTTGGCCGCGCAGGCCGCCAGCGTGACGCCATAGCACCCTGCCAGCCCCTGCAGCACATATTCCGCCGGGCTGACGGCGCTGTCCGTTCCCAGCAGCGATACCGGCTCGTCCGATTGCAGGCTGAAGCGCCCGCGCCGGCTGCCGTCGGCTTGCCCGGCCTGATGCAGCGTGCCGGTTTGCGATTGCATGCGCAGGCCGCCGCCGGAAGTGCTTTCCAGCGAAAAGGTGACCCGCCCCAGATTCGGGTTATCGCTGACGGCAGCAATGGTGTCGGCCAGCGCCTGGGCATCGAGATAAGGCTGATTGCTCACTTGTATGTCTCCTCGGAAAAATCATGAAGCGTCCGCTGATCGCCAGCCGGCGTTCAGCACAGCGGGAACTCTCCTGCGCGCATCATCTGCCGGATGCGTTTCTTGTCTATCTTGCCGACCGGCGTGCGCGGCAGTTCTTCGGTCGTGACCCACTGATTGGGCACCCACCAGCGCGCCACCTGGGTTTCCAGCCATGCCGCCAGTTCATCGGCGCTCGCCGCCTGGCCGTCGCGAAAGACGATGACGGCCGCCGGGCGTTCCTGCCAGCGCGGGTCCTCCACCCCCACGACGGCCACATCCTCGATGGCCGGATGGCCGCGAATCGCCTGTTCCAGCCCCATGGAAGGAATCCATTCGCCGCCCGACTTGATGGCATCCTTGGCCCGGTCGGACAACGCCACGAAACCATCCGGGTCCACGGTGCCGATATCCCCCGTGCGCAACCAGCCTTCGTCAAAGTTTTCCTGGTCGTCGCTGCCCAGATAGCTGGCCGTCACCCAGGGGCCGCGTATCTGGATTTCCCCCATACTGCTGCCATCGCAGGGCAATACCCCGCCGCCGATTTCCGCCACGCGGACTTCCAGGCCGCACATCACCCGCCCCTGCTTACGGCGGTAGTGCTCCTGCTCGGCCCGCGTCACGGCCCAGGGCGGCAATTGGGAAATGGCAGACATGGACAGGGTTTCAGTCATGCCCCAGGCCTGGTACATGCCGATATCCATCGCGGCATAGGCCGCCACCAGCGTATGGGGCACGGGCGCCCCGCCACAGCTGATGGTCTTGACCGTCCCCAGGCTGTTCGCGCCGCGCTCGCGCAGCAGTTCCAGCACGTCGGACCAGATGGTGGGCACCCCGGCCACCAGCGTCGGCTGATGCCGCTCTATCAACGCCAGCAAATTCCTGGCATGCAAAGTCTGGCCTGGCAGAATGATTTCCGCGCCGGCCATCAGGGCGGCATAGGGCAGGCCCCAGCCATTGACGTGATAGAGCGGCACGGCTGGCAACAGACGGGTCGCCGCGCTGATGCCCAGCGAATTGGCCGTGCATAATGAATTTGCCTGCAACCAGAGCGCCCGGTGGCTGTAGGCCACGCCTTTGGGCAGGCCTGTCGTGCCGCCGGTGTAGCAGATGATGGCCGCGGCATGCTCATCGACATCCTCCCAGGCCACGGCCGATGGCGCATTTTCCAGCAACGCCTCGTAGCGGCAGACCGTCTTGCCGGGCAACACCGGCAGCGCTTCCTGCCCCGCGCCGACAATTACGACCAGGCGCACGCTGGGGCATTGCGCCAGAATCACTGGCAGCCTGGCGCTATGAGCGCTGTCGCACAGGATGACCTCATCCCCGCCATGTTCGATCACATAACGGATCTGCTCATCATGCAGGCGGACGTTGATGGTGTGCAGTACCCGGCCGGAACCGGGCACGCCCAGATACGCTTCCAGGTGTTCCTGGGTCGCTGCGCACAACGTGCCCACGACCGCCCCAGCCGATACCCCGCGCTGGGCCAGCGCATTGGCCAGGCGCGCCGCGCGGGCGCCCAGTTCTCCGAAGGAAATGCCTGCCGGTTGCTCCGGCGTATAGACACGCGAACGCGCCGTAATTCGCGTGATATGACGCAGCAAACGGGGCACGCCCAGTTGCTGCCGTTGCATCGTGGATTGCATTGTTATTCTCCCTGGCACGATGGTGGCACCGGCGGCATCCGCCTAGGCCGTTGTCTCGGCATCCAGCTTGCCGTAACGGGCATCGCGCCAGTTCAGGGCGCTGCGCAGGCCTTCCTTGCTGACCTTCTCCACGAACTCGGCTTTCTCAGGGGAATACGCGGCATTGAGCGTGGCCGCCATGTCCATATTGGCGTTGACGGCATTGCGCAGCCCCATGGCCTCATAGGCCCGCGTCAATGCGATTTTGGTCAGTCTCAAGGTAACCAGAGGTGTCACGCTGATCCGTTCAGCCAGGCGCTCCACCGTTGACTGCAAGGCATCCGGCGCCGTCACCCGGTTAATCATGCCGATACGTTCGGCTTCGGCCGCGCCGATGACATCCCCCGTCAACAGCAGTTCGTTGGTCTTTTTCTGGCCGATCAGAAAAGGCATCAGCAAGGTGACCGGGCCGGAGCCGAAACGGATTTCCGGCTCCCCGAACTGCGCCCTGTCGGTCGCCACAATCATGTCGCAAGCCATGGCCAGTTCGCACGCCCCAGCCAGACACCAGCCATCCACCGCGGCGATGGTCGGCTTGGTCGATGCCCACACCGCCATCGACAACCCGACATTGCGCGTCAGGGCGCCATGCCAATCCTCCGCCCGTTCCAGGCCGACCTCCACTTCCTCGGCAATGTCATAACCCACGGAAAAATTCCGCCCGGCGCCGGTGATCACAATGACACGAACCGCATCATCGGCTTCCAGCTCGCGTATCCGCGCCGTCATGGTCTTGACCACCTCCGACGACAAGGCATTCAGCTTGCCTGGCCGGTTAACGGTCAGCCAGGCCGTCGAACCGCGCATTTCCATCTGCACTACCGCTGCACCTGTACTCATCATCGTCTCCTGTCTATTGATGGTTCCTGCTTTTTTCTTATTGCCTGCTTGTCTTGCGGTTGCGCTAAGCGCCCGCGTTCACATCCACCAGCACACGCCCTTGCAGCTTGCCGTCCAGCATATCGGCGCAGGCTTGCGCCACCTCGTCGAGCGACACCGTCCGCGCGGTGATGCCTTCCAGCTTTTCCAGCGGCAAGTCATCCACGACCCGGCTCCAGATGCCAATGCGGTTGGCGGTGGGCTGCATCACTGAATCCATGCCCAGCAGGCTGACATTGCGCAGGATGAAGGGCATCACCGTCGTCGGCAGGTCCGCGCCGCCCGCCAGGCCGCACGCCGCCACCACCCCGCCGTAGTGCATTTCCGCCAGCACCCGCGCCAGCACCTTGGACCCCACCGTATCTATCGCCGCCGCCCAGCGTTGGCCTTCCAGCGGCCGGGCTGCCTCGGCCCATTGCGGCCCGTCCGCAAAATCGGCCGCGCCCAGTTTCTTCACATAGTCATGCTTGGCCGGGTTGCCGGTCAGCGCCGTTACCGTGTAGCCCAGTTTGTGCAAAATGGCGGTCGCCACGCTTCCCACGCCGCCCGCCGCGCCTGTCACCAGCACCGTGCCGCGCTCCGGCGTCACGCCTGCCTCTTCCAGCGCATTGACGCACAGCATGGCGGTAAAGCCAGCCGTCCCCACCATCATGGCCTGCCGCGTGCTCAGGCCATCAGGCAAAGGCACCAGCCACTCGCTTTTGACACGCTGATATTGGGAATAGCCGCCCCAGTACTTCTCCCCCACGCTCCAGCCTGTCAGCACCACTTTCATGCCTGGCCGCAGTGCCGGGTTGCTGGATTCCACAACCTCGCCCGCCAGGTCGATCCCCGGCACCAGGGGCCAACTGCGCACAATCTTGCCGCGCCCCGTCACCGCCAGCGCATCCTTGAAATTGACGGTGGAATACTCGACTTTCACCAGCGTATCTTCGGCCGGCAGAGCATCCCGCCCCAGCTGCTCAACAGCGGCGCGGGTCTTGCCCTCTTCTTCCCTGAGAACCATGGCACGAAAGCGTTCGATGGACATATTGACTCCTTGTATGAAACCCCCGGCTGAGGGCGCAATGACTGCCTGTTGAATGAAGACTCCGGCACATGCACAGAACCAGCGTCGGCCGTGACCGAAGCAGCATGACAGCCCCTGCAGCCAGACATGCACTTCTTTTTACTAGACGACCAGTCAACTATATTGATGAGAAAAAAAGCTGTCAAGCCAGCGCACCACAGGGTTTGTACGCAAACGAGAGGAAAATCCGGCGATCGCTCCCGGCGGGAAGACGGGCCTAGCTTGCTGCTGGGCCCGTCCCTGGCTATTTTGCCCCGGCTTGGGCCCAAGCCTCCGCCTGCACCTCCAGGCAACGCGGGCACAGGCTTGTGGTCACAGCGGGATCATGCCGCCGGCAGCACGGGCATGCCAGCCAGCGCGTAGGCCGGAAGTCCGGCGCTGCCTGCTCCTGCCGATCGGGCACGGCCTGCACCGCTGCCGCTGCCAAGACTTCCAGTATCGCTCCAGCCCGCCGCACCACTGCCTGCGGCACGGTCACTTCCACTTGCGCGGCGGACTTCACGCCGGCCTCCCGTTGCGTCTCCACCCAGCGATACAAGGCGGCCTTGAGCCCCAAGGCTTCCTCATAGGCAGCCAGGCGTTCATGTGCCTGAACGTCCTCAGGCAAAAGCACCTCCTGCAAAGTCGCCTGCAACACGCTTTCATGGCTTTCCGCGCCCGCTTCGCGCAGGTACTGAAACACCTCCTCGCTGGAAAAAGCCAGAACCGGCGCCAATAAACGCACCAGCAGGCGCACCTGCCAGGCCAAGACCTGCTGCACCTGGCGCCGGCGCGGCGCCTCAGCGCGCTCACAATACAGGGCATCCTTGATGGCAGGAAAATAATGGCTGGAGGTCTCTTCGGCAAAATGCAGCAGATGCGCGACCGCCGCCGCAAAATCGTACTGTTCCGCCGCTACGCACACCCGTGTCTGCAAGCGGCGCAACAATGCCACTTGCGCCCAGTCCAGCGGATGATGCAAAGACACTGGCTGCCAATCGAAGTCCTGCAAATTCTGCAGGCAAAAACGCATGGTATTGCGCAACTTACGATAGCGCTCCTGAGTCAATGCCACCGCTTCCGGCGAAAACTTCAGCTCCCGCGTAAAGTCCTGCTGCAAGGTCCAGAGGCGCAACACATCGGGGCTGAGCGTTTGCAGCAACTGATCCAGCGGCTGATAGTTCTTGTTGGATTTGGAGAATTTCTGGCCCTGGCCATCCACCACAAACCCATGTGTCACAACCTGCGCGTAAGGCGCCGCCCCGCTATGGGCTGCGCAGGTCAGCAACGACGACTGGAACCAGCCCCGGTGCTGGTCTGCCCCTTCCAGATACACGTCCGCCATACGCCCGAAACGCTGCATCAGCACCAACTGATGCGTGACGCCGCTATCGAACCAGACATCCAGCGTCCGGCGCGGCCCCTCGCTTTGCCAGGCAGCCACGCCTTCCTGCGCGACACGCGCCAGCAAGCGCTGGTCATCCGGGTTTTCCGGATCCGCCAGCGGCGTCCCCCACAAACGATTGCGCGACACACACCAGGCTCCCCTCCCCTGCAACATGCTGCTCAACCGTTCCCTGCCTGTGGCCGGCACAAAATTGACAGACGCCAAGGCTTGCAACGCGCGTTCCCGTGTTTGCGTCAAGTCCAGAAACCACTCCTCCGACGCTCTGAAGAAAACCGGTGTTTTGTGACGCCAGCAATGCGGATATTCATGCTCCAGCGTATCGAGCGTCACCACCAGCGCGGCCACCCGTTCCAGCACATGATCGCGCGCTTGCGCCAGCGTCATGCCCGCCATCTCTTCATTCATGAAACGGCCTGCTTCATCCAGAAATGGCTCGGCCTCCAGGCCGTATTGTTCACATACGCGGAAATCATCCATACCGAATGCCGGCGCCATATGCACCAGCCCGGTCCCCGCGCGGCTGACGAAATCCGCCGGCAAAACTGGCACGGTCTGCCCGGTATAAGGGCTGCGCACCTCGCGCCCTGCCAGCGGGAACACGGGCAAATCTGGCTCATCGGGCCGGCGCACCCGCACATGCGTCCGGCCGCCAACCTGCACCGCGACATATTCCAGCGCCGGGTGATAGGCCACCGCTTTGTTCGCAGGCAGGGTGTACGGCGTGGTGGTCCAGACCTCCAGAAAGACCGACGTTTCCCCCTCGACCGGAAACAACACGACCAGGCTATCCCCCACTTTGGTCTGATACTCCACCTCGGCTTCCGCCAGAGAGGAACCGCACGCCGGGCACCAATGCACCGGCCGCAGGCGCTGCACCACGCCAGGCAAACGCTGGAACCATTGCGCGGCACCCGCTTCGAAGGCAGGGTCCATGGTCAGGTAGCGCTGATCCCAATCCGCCGCGACGCCCAACGCCTGGAACTGCGCAGTCTGCAAGTCCACCTGTGACTGCGCATAGGCGCGGCACGCTGCCACAAAGGCAAGCGGCTGCTCCTTGCGCTGCCCCTGCCGCTCAACCTCCAGCTCGACAGGCAAGCCATGGCAGTCAAAGCCCGGCACATAGGGCGCGAAGCAGCCCTGCAAGCGCTTGAATTTCACGACCGTATCTTTCAGGCCTTTATTCACGGCGTGACCCAAATGCAAGGAGCCATTGGCATAAGGCGGGCCGTCATGCAGCAGGAACAAAGGGCGGCCCGCCTGTTCCCGGTGCAGATCACGCACCACAGCAGGAAGGCGCCAGCGCTGCAAATAGGCGGATTTGTCGGTATGCACCGCATTGAGCGGCAGCCCGTGTTTGAAAAGGTTCAATTTGTACATATTGCCATGTCCAGAAAAGCAAAAAGGGCAGCGTTCTGTACGCTGCCCTTGGGAGGTGAGGTGCGAAGGCGGGGCTCAAACGCCCAACGTAATTCGCCCCCGGTGCCCAATGGCAGCGGAGGTGCGAATAATCACGATGAACGGAACTCTGGACACGGCTGGAACCTCTAGCCTGATGATGAAATTGGTTTATTTACTCTAGCACGCACCCTGACCGCCAGCAAGCTGCGCCCGCCAGATGGCGCAGAGCAACTGCCAGACACCAGCGCTCAGGTCAGGTTTGCCATGGTTTCACCCAGGCGGATGGCACTGCCTTCCTGCCATTGCGGGTTGAAGCGCCAATCCCCCGGGGGCAACAAAGCCACCACCGTCGAACCCAGCTGAAAGCGCCCCATTTCCTGGCCGGTTTCAAATTGCGCGGCCTGCGCTTGTCCCGCGCCGCCATAGCGCCATTCACGCGCTTCGCGCCGCCTCGGCGGCGTGACCAGGCCGTGCCAGGTCGTGGCGATACTGCCCACAATCGCGGCGCCCACCAGCACCAGCACGAAAACCCCGTGCTCAGGATGTTCGAACCAGCACACCAGGCGCTCATTGCGCGCAAAGAGGCCCGGTATTCCTTCCACGACGACCGGATTGACAGAAAACAGCTCGCCAGGAATGTGCCGCATCCCCAGCAGCTTTCCGGCGCATGGCATGTGAATACGATGGTAGTCACGCGGGCTGAGGTACAAGGTGGCGAAATGCCCGCCCTGGAACTGTTCCGCCAAGGCCGCATCCCCCAGCAATGCCGCCGCCGTATATTCCTGCCCCTTGGCCTGAATCAAACGCCCTTCGCGCAGCGGCCCGAACTGGCTGACCTTGCCATCGACCGGACAGATCCAGTCAGCATTGGCCAAGGGCCGTGCGCCCGGTTTGAGCTCGCGCGTGAAGAACTCATTGAAACTGCCGAATTGCGCTGGGTCAGAGAGCAAGGCTTCGCCCAGATTGACCTGATACTTGCGCACAAAAGACCGGATCAGATACTGCGCCAACCAGGGCGTGCGGCAATCAGCCATAAAGCCGGCAAAGCGCGTCAACAACAGTTTGGGCGCCAGATGCTGGAGCAGGATGGAAGGTTTGATAGACATGGAGACGGGAGGTCCGCAACAGTGGCGGAGAACACGGAAGCAGGGAGAATACCGTGTTTCCCGCGCCGATGTGGCAACTGCCTGCCAGGACAGGAAAAAAACAGCCGGCGCGCCCGAGGCGCAGCCGGCTGAACACCCTATAACAACCCTTTTTCAGTTCTCAGATGGCGGCAAACGCCAGCACGGCATTATTGCCGCCCATCCCGAACGAATTGCTCAATGCTGCCCCCAGGCCGTGCACATTGCGCGCGACATTAGGCACATAATCCAGATCACACTCGGGGTCACCCGCCTCGTATTTCAAGGTGGGCGCCAACACCTGCTTTTGCAGTGACATTGCCGTGACCGCCGCTTCCACTGCACCGCCAGCGCCGATCAGGTGGCCTATCGCACCCTTGATGCTGCTGACAGCCAAGGAATCGGCATGACTGCCAAACACATGCCGGATCGCCCGCGTTTCGACACGGTCGCCAGTCATGGTGCCGGTGGCATGCGCATTGATGTAACGCACATCGGCCAGCGGCAGACGCGCATCATCCAGCGCCCGCTGAATTGCCAGGGCCTGGCCCTCGTGATTGGGACGCAAGGCATGCGTGCCGTCATTGCTGACGCCATAACCGCAAATCTCGGCAATCGGCGTGGCCCCGCGCGCCAAAGCGTGCTCGTAGGATTCGATCAGCATCATCGCGGCCCCTTCCCCCAGCGCAAATCCGGTACGGCCTTTGCTGAACGGCCGGCACCCGCCCTGTTCCGACTTTTCCGCGTCCACGCACAGAACCTGCAACTGCCCCCAGGCCTGCAACAATTCCGGCCGCAACATGGCTTCTGTTCCTCCCGCCACGGCAACGTCCAGATAGCCATCACGAATGCGGCGGAAAGCTTCACCGATGGCAACCGCGCCCGCAGTGCATGCGGTTGCGTAGGTCTGCGCTTCCTGTGTCGAAACCATGCGTTGAGCAATATGCGCAGCGGGCGCATTCGGCATCGCCGCGGGAATCACCAGCTGAATTTTTTTCTTGATGACATTATAAAAACCGGCCACCGCGTCACACAGCGCGGAAACGCCCCCGATCCCAGTTCCGACAAAGACCCCGCAGTTTGTCTGCTCCCGCGCCTCCAGCCCCCCTTGCTCCAAGGCCTGCCGCGCCGCATACATGGCCAGCGTGGATACCCGGTCCAGCATGAGGGATTGATTGCCGGGCAGGCCGATATCGACATCGGTGTGCACAAAGCCCACCTCGCGGTTCAAGGACCCATCCGGATAGGGAGCAACGCCGCACTGGGCGCGCACCAGCGCCTCAAAGGCAGCCTGTGCCGTATCGCCCACCGGCGACGCCATACCAATCGCCGTCACAACCACGCGTCGTTTCATTGAGCACTGGCCTCCATCACCGTTTTTGCCTTCGCTTGTTCTGGTTTCTGCAGCACAGCACTCTGCGCCCCAGGGTTGTTGTCCAGAACCACTTTCATCAACTGAATCAGGCTGCTCAAATCCTCGGGAAATGTTTCCTCCAGATTGACGGTCTCGCTATCTGCGCGCCGCATCAGGGATTCGGAATCGACCCCCAGTTCCGTCTCGATGGCCAACAGGATTTCCAGCATGGCCAATGAATCGAACTGTTCGATCACCGAAGCAAACGGCATGCCCTCCAGCAAAGGCTCGGCATCGCAACGACACGTTTCAGCAATAATCCGTGCCAGGCGCTCGCGCACCTCGGGCGTGTTTTCTATTGCTATTGCCACCATCTCGACCTCCCCGGTAAATCACTCAGAGCTTCAGATCCGGCACGGGCTGCGCTGATCCGCAATCCCACACTGCTGCGCGTACTGCGCCAGCACCAGGTCGCTTTCCACGCCCAGCTTTCTCATGATGTTGGCTTTATGTGTGGCGATCGTGCTGACCGACACCCCCAGGCGGCTGGCAATATGAACCAGGCGCACGCCTTCGCCGACAAAGCGCAAGACTTCGACTTCCCGGCGCGTCAGCGCCGCATCGCGCAAACCATCCTGCGCGCCACCGCTATCGGCCGTGATGTATTGCACCGACGATGACAGATAAGGGCCTTGCAGGCGGCGGCGGTAATTCAGGGCTTCACGCAATTCCGCGACGGAATCGCGCTTGCTGACAATAGCCTGCACCCCCATTCTGACTACCCGCCGCAACACGGACGGATTACTCATGGCAGTGAATAGCACAATTTTGGCGCTGGGCCAGTTCTTGCGCAGCCCATCAATTAATTGCAAACCTTCCGGCCCATTGGAATCACCAAGGTAAAAATCCGTAACAATCACTTCACACGGATCATTCTTTAGGTTTTCAAATAGTTTTTCACTTGAATCAGATTGATGGCACAGAATGAAACCGCCACATACACTCAAATAATCAACCAGTGCAGTCAGAACAATCTGATACTCGTCAGCAACGGCTATGCGAGTCACTAACATCTCAACTCCCGTATGGCAATCACGTGCTGTTAAAAGAGTCTCCCTGCCCAGGTTCATCCCTTGACAAGCCGCATGGAGACACACATTTACGGCGCCGGCGGTCAGAACACCGGAATGATTCTCCTGGAAGAAAAGCGCCTTTTTCCACTGAATCCAAAAGACCATGAATATAAAGTGGATATACAGAGCCTTATAAATTATTGCCTAATCAATGCGACAAAAACATTGCCGCAATATCCCGCGGATGACTCAGCAAATAATTAATAAGTGTGAATTAAGTATATCTATGTCCACTTGCCAGAATTTGCAAAACATACACTTTGTCACGCCTCAATTGTAAGTAACTGCGAGAGTCACTAAGGATTTGACGGAACCTTCCTCCACCGGATTGGACGTCTGCTGATAACCCGCCTGCATATCCAGGCGCCAGACATAGCTTCCGCTGACTTGTCCCTGCCCAACACCCATAGCGACCATGCCGCCATCAAACTTAACGGGGACATACTGGCCATTAGGATCCCGCCGTTTCAGAAACACCCCAACCCCTTTGGCCGTCGAATCCGCTGTCAATGCCAATACGCCGTCCGAGCCGCTGACCACACCGGATGTCGCCGTAAAACGCACATTGGGCCGGGCACTGCCTCCAGCACACCGCGCTGATACGCTAAATTCCTTGGGATACATCTGGGACCCGATACCAGTGAAACGGTCTTTATTGACCGGCTGCAACTGAAATGTCTTCGCCCGATCCTCAGGCAAGAATGAGCAGGTCGGCATGGAAATACGGATCGTTTGCGCCAAGCCCACCCGCAATAGCTGCGGGATGGTCATATTCGATGTAATGCCTGTGCCCGTCACGCGGACATTGCCATAGACTCCAGCGGCAATCGTGCCCCCTGTAATCGGCCCTGTTTTCACCAACTGCATGATGCTCAACGTCCCTGGCGGCCAATACAGAAAGCCATCCAGATAGGTGTTGATGTAGGTTTTTGGCCCGAAGTTGAGGTTCTCTCCTGGATAGCTGACCTGATACCCGACACCCGCCACGCTTGTCGAATACACGTCAGTCAAACCCGGAACAGAAACCGGTGTGCCGCGCGACATTTCAAATATTTCAATTGTGCCGGGCGGGCAGTGCCCCAAAGGCACCACCGTGCGGTCCTGAATGGTAGGCAATGACAAAAAATACCTCGCCAGAACCGCTCCGACCTGAGCACTTTCCGATACCGTCAAAGAGGTATCAGCATTGAATTTCAGATCAAACAATGACGCTTTATAGGCGGTCGAGTTGTTGACATTCATCTGGCATTTTGTCGGGGCCGCGCGTGTATCCATAGGCCCCGCCTGGGCTGGCTCTGTGGCCAGACTGGTGCCGAACAAAGCAAGAATCAGGCAACCGACTGGAAAGGAATGTGCCCGCCACTGGGCACGGGAACGTCTTACTCGCATAGCAACTCCTTGGGCTTGAGTGCATCCGTGGGCTCCGCATCGCTGATTTCCACGACGACATGACATTGCTGATGCTCAGCATTGCCCCATTTCACCGTCAGTGGCGTCGTTTCACGCAGGCCCGTCAGCCAGGTCCGGCCTACCGGCCCGACAATCCCGATCTGATCACCATCGGATTTCAACAACATCGCGCCGAACGGCACCACTCCCTCCGCGGTTCTCAATGCCAGCAGCAATGTCTTGCCTTCTTCGGTATCGAATTCGGCCACGACCACCGCGCCGGCAGTGGGCACCACCGTCTGAACGTTCTGCCGCAGCACCACATCTTCTGCGCGATAACCGGGTTCCAGTGAAATGCGGTTTTCCCGATAGGGCGTGGCATAGGGCAGCAAGGCCCGTCCCGCCCCATTGGTCTTCACGCCCGGATAGTTCTCTACCACAACACCGGCAGCGCCCTTGGCATCCACGATCACAGCCGTTTCATTCATGGATTGCCCCAGCAGAATGCCCTTGCTGTCCGCCAGGAAAGCGCCGCTGACTTCCACTTGCGAGGTCGAAGAATTGTGACTGTAACCATGGCTGACGTTCACTGCGCCCACCGGACCGGAATGAGAAATCGACCCATAGCCGTCATGGCGGAAATGGCCGTCATCACGCCCTATCCCTGCTCTGACCGAATACGACGTCGAGAAATCATCCGTCAGCACGCCGTTGAGAGAAGCCTGCTGCTGCACGCCGCCATTCCCCGAGCTATGCGCCAACGAATAGCCCGCCGTATGCATCCCGCTGGCGAACGGAATCGTCAGCTGCAACATGACCTGGTTACTGCGCTTCTGCCAGGGATCTTTCTGCAGATCGTAAGAAAGGTAATACGAGATATCGCGGTAGGCCCCGCCATACCCGAACCGGAAAGTCGTGCTGTGGCCCGACAAATTATGGAAACTGGTGCGGTAAGCGTTCACACTGAAGTGCCCATAGGAACCAAGATTCTGGCCGATGGACAACTGGTATTCCTGCGAGCGCCGCGCGCCATAGTAATAATCGGGCCGCCAGCTGATTTTTTCCTGCATGGCATCGTTCAAACTGCGATAGCCGGATGAGGTATAGCGGTAGCCGATCATACGGATATCGGTCCCGGTGCTGGCCACGATTTTCGAATACTGCAGCCGGAAGGCATTGCCGCTATGCGTTTCGCTGCGCAGGACTTCAGAGCGCGCATGCGTGAAGTCCGAAGAAATGGCCCCCATGTCTTCCAGGTTGAATGCCAGCCCCATGGAGCCGGCGTTATAGCGCTTGGCGCTGCTCCAGCCCCCATAGACCGTCACACCGCTCAACAAGCCATACCCAAAAGTTCCCTGCGCCATCCAGGGACGTTCCGAGTTGCCCACGCCATGCCGGTATTCACCTGCCAGAACGCTGTAGTTCCAGACACCTTCACGCACCATATCCGGCACACTGGCATAGGGCTGGATATAACGTGAAATCTGGCCATCGGCTTCCTGTACTTCAACCTCCAGGTCGCCCCCGCCTGTCGTGGAATACAAATCGCTGATAACAAAAGGCCCTGGCGGTACAAACGCCGTATAAACCACGAAACCGTTCTGCCGGATGGTCACGCGCGCATTGCTGGATGCCATGCCATGCACAGTAGGCGCATAGCCGCGCTGGCTGTCCGGCCGCATGCCCTCATCGGAAAATACCTGAACCCCGCGAAAACGCGTGGAGCCAAAAGCCGAGGACGGCGTCACGCTATCGCCCAAGCGCACTCGCGCCATCCACGGCGTAATATCGCGCTCGGCATAGACCTCGCTCATGTCGAAGTGGCCTTCCCCGTTGCTGTGGTAATAGTTCATCAGAGCGCGGACACGCCAGGCGCCGAGATTGAGGCCGCTGCGGACTGAAGCAAACGTGGAATTGAAAGTATTGTCCCCCCAATCGCCCTTGTTCTTGCCGTGCTGGTAATTCACACGGTAGGAAGTCCAGAACACGTTCTCACCCGGATTCCAGAGGGACGGGGAAACGTAGCCGCGGGGCTCACGCGGCAAGGCCGCCTGGGGAATGCTGATTGCCAGCAGATTGTCTTCCACCCGATAGACCACCGAGGTGTCCGGCAGGACAGAAGCAAGATCGACACAGTCGTCCGCCGCCATGGCTTCCACCGAAGGGAAAGCAGCCACGGCGAAGCCCAGCTCTTCCAGCAGCGCTTTGGTGATACAAGGCTGCGCGTCATCGCTGCCCTGCTGCGCCCGGAACAACACTTCACGCTGCCCGATCTCACGGCGATTGAGTTCCAGCATAACGACATGCACGCCAGGCAACACCCGGTTGGCAAAGGAAAACACCGACAGATCGACCGTTTCGGCCCCGCCCGTGCGATGCAAAAACGCACTGTCGAACTGCGTTGCGCCTTGTGCCTGCGGCGCAGCAGGGTCTGCCTGGGCGGCCAGCGGCGCCAGCAAACAACCAAATATATAGGGCGTTACGCTTTGAACAGGCGCAAACAGCCAACCTGGGCTTGCCAGGCGCACTTGCTTTCTCACGGCAGACTCCCTAATTAGTGGGCGGCGCTATCCGCCGTTCTGCTACTGGCCCCGACCGCCGGGTTAGGCCAATCAATCACGGCGCCGTAATCATTGATGACTTTGGGAACGATGCTGAGCGCAGCGTTACTCGCCGGGCACACGCTCAATGGCAACTGCAAGGTGGCAAACGGCATGGCCATGGCG
The DNA here is from genome assembly GCF_052103615.1 of Kerstersia sp. Classification (NCBI taxonomy): domain Bacteria; kingdom Pseudomonadati; phylum Pseudomonadota; class Betaproteobacteria; order Burkholderiales; family Alcaligenaceae; genus Kerstersia; species Kerstersia sp. The sequence continues at coordinate 18,607 of NZ_JBQEKA010000001.1, forward strand.
CCACGACCAAATTCCTCGCCTTCGCCGCTGACTTCTATCGTCGAGAAGTTCACGATATAAGGCGATGTATTCTGGATCGACAGCGCGCAACCCGCCGCCCCATTGCGTTCCAGATCCCACAGCAATTGTTGCGGCCCGCGCAACCCGTCCTGAATCGCTGTCGGACGGTAGAAAAACTTGATGCGGGTGCGCGTTGCAATGCTCAGGGTGTTGTCCTCACCACTGGCTTTTTGCGGCACTTCCAGAACATTCAGCCAGAAATAGGATTCACGGTCCGGGGGCAAACCCTCGCCAACCTTGGTAATACTCAGGCCACGCTCGGCCTGCCCGTCCATGCGGCTCAAGGGCGGCGTCACGAAAAACGGCGTGTCCATCCCGCCGTCCGGGCCTTCCATCCAGGTCTGCATGACATAGGGGTAGTCCGTCCGGTTTGTTGCATAAATCGAAGCGTGCTTATCCTGTTCCTTCATCACCACCCGGGTATTGGAAAGCTGCACGGCGGCCTGGGCGCCCTGCGCTGCCAACAGCATTGCGGCCCCTGCAACGGCAACTACATACACAAACTTGCGCATGGTGATCTGCTCCTAAATACGGTCTCTTCAATACGGAACTCAGGAATAACTCACGGTAAACGTGGCTCTGGCTGTCAACGTTCCGGTCGTTATCGGCAAACTATCCACGACATAGCGAATCGAGAAAGGCAAAGTCGTCGTTGCCCCTTGCAGGTTGTAATTATTCGCGCTGCCGTTCATGGCAACGTCCCCGGTTACCCCCGGCAAGGTGGACGTCAGCACCAGCGACAAACCCGTCACCGACGTCGTCAAATGCGTAGGCGACCCGGCAACATACGGCCCGGTAAAAGACACAGTCACCCGGCTGGCGGTAGAGACCGCGCAATTCGTCAGAACGATCTGAGCCGTTTTTCCGGTTGCCACGCTTTGCCCGACATGCGTAAAGGAACTCGTCCCGACATCCGGCAGCAGGATTTCCTGACTCACACTGGACAGCACGCAAGTCGGCCCCAAAACGGACCCGGTAATCGTGATCACAGTCTGATTGATCTGGGCATGCACTTTTTCCGGCACGGCACCAAACAGCGCCATGCCACACACGATAGGCACTGCATATCTGATGGCAATAGACACTCTGCCCTCCCAGTGACATATGACCGCCCGGCCAGTCCAAAAAAAGGGGCAAGACCTGCCAGTAACAGGTCTTGCCCCAACCCGATTACGAGTAGGTCACCGTGTAGGTGGCGGAGGAGTTCGCGGTACCAGCCGTCACCGCCGCAGCGGTGGACTCGTAGTAAGCCTCGAACTGCAGACGGTTATCACCGTCATGCAGTTGGAAGGCGATACCCGTCGTATTACCGAACTCGACCGGCTGGCCGCCTACGGGGCGCAGACCGATGGCGACGCCATCAGCCGTCGAGGTGTTGTCCAGCGGCAGCAGCACGCCCGAACCGTTGACGGACTCGAACAAGAAGGTGGCCGTGTCCAGGGTCGAGGTGTCGCAACCCGACAGCACGATGTCGAAGTTGCGCACCGGCGACTTCACGCCGACAGCGCTGAAGATGTTGTTGGAGATATCACCCAGCGGCACGTTGATGCTGGCGGAGTTACCCCCGATGGAGCAAGGCGACGTGGTGATATTGCCCTTGAAGAAAATTTCACCGCCATCAGCCATGGCGGTACCAGCAGCGGAAGCCAGGCCAACGGCCAGCAGAGCGCTCAGAACGGACTTTTTCATGTCATTTCCTTTAAGGAAAAATAGTTGACGACAAGGAGCAGTGACGTGATCACGAACCTTCGACCGCGGGCCGGCTGACGCCAGCCAGGCGTCCCAACAAGTACTGCCCCCGCCCCAGCAGCCAACTGCCAGGAACGAAAAGGCCGTACCGCAGGAGCCTGCCGCGCCAGTGCCGTGACTGCCTGACGCCAAGCGCAAACTTGACGTCTTCGATGTACCAGCCAGCCGGAATTGCAATACCGCGTGCAAAAGCTGGATAACGGCGCATCAAACGCTGACACGGAATGGCCCAGACGCGATAGCCCTGATAAACAGAAGCAGGCATCCTTTCGATGCAATAACGCGAGTCATGCACCCAATCCTGAAAGGAAATGAGATTCTGGCGCCGCAATTCATTGCAAACGATTTTGTTTGCACTGTCTTCCCACAAATGGCTAACTCGCATCTTTGATCTCCGACTGTGATCATCCACTTCATGCATCGGCGTTCCCGCCTCTGCTACCCGCCGTAATTGGACAGGCACGGCCATATTAAGCAGCACAGTTCCCTTCAACCATCAGAAAACTTCTAGATCAATGAATTTTTATACCTGCCAAACCTTAATTTCCGGGAAACATAAAAAGATCCCGCCAAATAAATGAAACAAATAATGACCTGAAATAACCACCCAAAATATGAAGTGGCGTCATGCAGATCACTGAAAGGCATTAAAAGTAATGCTGGCATTAATATCAGCACGCCCAGACATGCCCTGGCACCTGCCCAATAACCTTCTTCATGCCAGGTTTGCGGCAATGCGCGTGCCGCAAACAACAGCAGCCAGCACAGCAATACGCCGTTTCCTGCCACCCCCAGGATCACTGCGCCCATGCGCAGCGGCCACAGCCAGACCAGCCCCGCGACCAAGGCGACCAGCAGTGTCGCCAGCGCGACCGCGCGCACTGGCGTTCCCCGCGCGTCCAGCGCGGCCAGCGCGGGGGGCAAGTGCCCTGCGCGTGACAGGCTGAACAGCAGACGGGCGGCCACATAGAGCTGCGCATTCAGAACACCGGCCCCGAATAGCACCACCACAAAATAAAAAATCTCTTTCATATAAGGCACTTGTGCCATTGTCATCAGCACGACTAGCGGCGAAGGCTGCGTCGTGGAGACCTGCCATGGCACCAGCCAGACCGACGCCAGCAGCACCAGCATATAAATCACTATCATGCTGAGCCCGCCGCGAAAAAGCCGTGCGGCCCGCGTCGCTGGCGGCTCCTGCGCCTGGGCGGCACTCAGCGACAGCATCTCTACCCCCTGAAAGCTGAACAAGGCCATCAGCAACACGGAACCCAATGCAGCCAAGCTCCAATCCTCTGTAGGCCAAGAGAGTTCCGGCGGCTGTTGATAGGGCTGGATCACCCAGGCCACATAGCAGGCAACAACAACAAAACCTATAAATATCAACAGCTTGAAATAAGAGAAAAATAGCGCCAGCCGAGAAAAAATACGGATGCCGCTCGCCTGTATCCATACCAGTCCAAAAAACAACACCCCCATGGATACGCTGACCGGCCCGCCCCAGACCTGCGACAGGTAGCTGCCCAATACACCGATTTCGCTGCCAACGATAAGAATGAAGGCGCAGCAATAGGTCACCCTGGCGGCATAGCCGGCATAGCTGCCCAGCCTGGCCTCGATGTAGGCAGCGAATCCACTGACTGGCGCCCCCAGCCGGATCACCGCGCGCAGTTCCAATGCCAGCAGCACCATGAACCCGGCAGCCAGCGCATAACACAGCCAGAGCCAGGGCCCCGCCATAAAGCGCACCAATTGCCCGCCTTGAATCAGGCCGCCACTGATTCCCCCCCCAACCGCCATCCAGAACCAGGCCTGACGAGAAATCCCCTGGGGTAAACCCGATTCTCTCTTGATGATCGAATTAAAAGACTCCATTCTTCAGGCCCTTTATTTGTATCGTAAAGTTTCAGAATTTCATTTCACAATAATGACATAACAGACGAATCCCTCCAGCCATCACACATTGCAATTTTGTGAAAAGCCTATGCGGCTGAATAGATAAAAAATGCCGCATCAAGAGAAACTCAATAATTTCCTTCAAACATCCATGAAAGCCTACATCGACTCACCCGAATATGGGATATCAGCAGATCGAACAATGTCTATTTTTGGCTAGCTTTTAATCTATATTGAAAAATCCAAGGCAATGAACAAATACGTCAATCAGGAATTGCCCGTTCCTGTCACCGCAATTACCAGATAAGCGAAAAAAAACAGAGGGGTCTGTTTCCACAGACCCCTCTGTTTTTTTAACGAATCACGGCGCCGCATTTACGCCCGGATAATCGGCCCCCGCCACGCGTCCAGCACGCTCGCCAATAAGACCACCATCAGCACGGGCAGCAGCCAGGCCAAGCCCTGCGCAGCCAGCGGCAAGACAGCCAGCCAATCTGGCTGCCAATGCCCCATCCCCATGCCATCCAGCGCATGAATGGCGCCAAATACCAGTGCCACCGCCATGGCAGGCGCCACCACCCGCCCCGGCGCATGCCAGTACTTCCAGCAGAAACTGAGCGCCACCATGACGATGCAGGGGGGATAGATCGCCGCCAGTACTGGTTCCGACAATTGGATGAGTTTCGTCAGGCCCAGGTTGGAGACCAGCAAGCCAAAACCCGTGAGCAGGAAAACCAGGCGCCGGTAAGAGATCGGCAAGATCCCGCTGAAATAGTCGGCGCAAGCGCAAGTCAGCCCCACTGCTGTCACCAGGCAGGCCAGGAACATGAGAATGGCAAAGAAAGCGCTGCCCACATCGCCAAATACCGTCTGCACATACGCATGCAGCACCGCCGCGCCATTACTCGCAGACCCGGCAATTTCATGGCTGCTCGCCCCCAGGCGGAACAGGCTCATATAGACCAAGGCCAGCCCCAGGCCGGCGGACAGCCCGGCAATAATGGCGTAACGGGTAATCAGCCGGGGCGAATCGACGCCTTTGGAACGGATGGCATTGACAATCACGATGCCGAACACAAGGGCGCCCAGCGTATCCATGGTGAGATAGCCCTTGATGAAGCCTTGAGCAAACGGCGCCGCCTGGTAAACCGGACTCGCTTCCCCCGCCATGCCCTGCGGCAACAGAAAAGCAGCCACGCCCAACACACCCAGCGCCAGAATTTTCAGGGGTGCCAGGAAACGACCCACCGTATCGAGCAATCTGCCGGGATACAGCGATACAAGCAGCACCACCATGAAATACAGCAGCGTATAGATAAATAGCGTTAACGGCGTGTCGCCAGCCAATGGCGCGATGCCGGCTTCAAAAGACGCCGTTGCCGTTCTGGGTGTGGCAAACAAGGGGCCAACCAGCAAATAGCAGGCTGCGGCCAGTATGCCGCCTGCCGTGCGCCCTATCGGCCCGCTCAGGGCATCCATAGGGCCGCCTACGCGCGCCAGCGCCACGATAGTTATGACCGGCAAACCGACGGCGGTGATCAGAAAACCCAATGCGGCCGTCCAGACATGCGGCCCGGCCTGCAGGCCAATAATGGGCGGAAAAATGATGTTGCCTGCCCCGACAAACAGGGCAAAAGTCATGAAGCTTAGAGCCAGGATATCCTGGGATTTCAATGATGCCATCTTGGATATGAGACCGCGTGCAATGCGGCTTGTCAGAAGTCATCGCCAGAACGGCGGCAGCACGGCGGATACCCCCGGCTCCCGCGCCTGGCAAGCTTTCCGGCACCAGGACACAGGTCAACCGGAACGGCTGGCGCGATCATGGCACGGATCGCCGTCATGACAGGAAGCGGGAAGGGAGAATGAGGTACTGCGCGGCGGGCGAGGGTTGCAAATGTAGCACAGCGCCCCCCTCTGCCCGGCCGGCCACCCCGGCAAGAAACCCCTTGTTCCGGTGATTCCCTGTGCCCGAGGTTCAGCGTTCAATCGGCTCTTGTCCCTGGACAGAGCGATGACCACCACAACACATCAAAGGGGAATTCCAGATGCGTAGTCTGACCACACTCATACTCTCGACATGCAGCGCCCTGGTACTGAGCGCATGCGGCGGCAGCGACAAGGATGACGCACCCGCCACACCCGTTGCCATCAACAGCGTCACCGTCATCGGCGACAGTTTGTCTGATATCGGCGCCACTGGTATCCGATATACGGTCCAAGCCGCCCAGGGCGAGCCCTACCCGCTCTGGACCGATATCATCCGCAGCCAGACGCAAGCGCCTGCGGCCTGCAGCTACTATCTGTTAAGCAGTCCGACGACCTTCAATCAAATCAGCGGCTGCACCAATTATGCGGTGGCTGGCAGCCGCATTCATGCCTCGCTGCCCGCCTCTCCTTTCCATATTCTGACGCAGATGCAACAGGCCCGCGCCATTACCGGCTCTGAAGGTTTTGACGCCGGACAGTTGCTGCTGCTCGATGGCGGCGGCAATGACGCTGCCGACCTGATCGAAGCCTATCTCGCCCTGCTGCTCAGCGCCCAGGGCACAGGCACGCCTGACCCAAGCGCCTATGCCGCCTTTCTGACGCCGGTGCTGGGCAGTTCGGCGGTTCAGGCATGGCTGCAATCCGGCCCTCAAGGCGCGGAACATGCCGCACAAGCCTATATGCAAGCGCTGGCCCAACAGTTTTCCCATGCCATCCGGCAAGAGTTGCTGGATGCCGGCGCGCCGCGCATCGCCATCCTGAATATTCCGGATATCACGCTGACACCGCGCTTTCAACCCATGCTGCAATGGCTCGCGGCGATGCCTGGCGGCAGCCCCGCTCTGGCCCAGCAGATGCAAACGCTGTTTCAAACCTGGGTGCGCGCTTTCAACCAGGAACTGGCCATGGCATTCGAACACACCGATGAGGTCGTGATTATTGATGCCTTCGGCCAGTTAGGCAGGTGGGCTGAAGCCGGTGCCGATTTCGGTTTCACCGATACCCGCCATGCCATCTGCCCGGCCGTGGACCCTGCGGCGCTGATACCTGACTATGACATCGCGCAATGCACCGACCGCTATCTTGATGCGCACGCGCCGGCTTCGCAGGGCAGCGGCTGGTGGCAAAGCTACGCCTTCGCCGATGGCTTCCACCCCTCTCCGCTGGGGCATAGAGTCATGGCACAGGCCGCCGCCGATGTCATACGCGCCAAAGGCTGGTACTGAATCAGGCCCGGCGCATTGATGCTGGCCCGGCCTCAATCGCCGCCCGGGCCAGGCGCGGCACTCCCTGTCCGGCTGCCTGCCGGACAGGGAGTGCGCAGATCGTCATTTCAATGCAGTATTTCTCAAGATCCAAAATACCAGGGCAAGCTCTTCATGCAGATATAAATTCCATATAAAACATGGCATTAACTCCAAAAAAATAATTCTTTCAAAGAATACATCAAGTAATACTTAACAAAAATATCACGTCATGCCACGGAAAAAACCGCAGCCTACAGTGCGCTCTTTTCCACCAGGAGCATGACATGACGACACATTTTTCCCGCCGCAAGCTGGTCAAGGCAGCGATGCTGGGCTTGGCTTCAGCCACCCTTCCCGCCTGTGGCGGCGGCAGCGACAGCGATTCGGGCGTTCCGCCAGACACCGGCGAACCGACGCCTGACCCCGGCACGGGCCCGGAACCCTGTGTTCTGCCCTCCCCCCAGATCGGGCCGCAACAGCCCCGCGGCCTGCATGTCAGCTGGACGGATGATTTATTCACCACCCGCACCATGACCTGGTTTACTGATGGCAGCCGCGACCCGGGCAGCCTGGTGGAATATGGCCCGCTGGATGCCGGCATGGACGAATGCCAGCGGGCCACCGCGCCCTTCCCCTTCCGCGCCAGCGGCCTGAGCCATCAAACTTACGGCGTCGATGCGCTGACGCACGCCGCCACCATCAGCAGTCTGGACCCCAAGCAAGGAGTCCGTTATCGCGTCGGTTCCTCCGCTGGCGGCTGGAGCCCGGTGCAGACGCTGCCCCCCTTCCCCACGCAAAAATTCCGGTTTTGCCACTTCGGCGACCAAGCCGTGCGCGATTCCAGTGTCCGTGTCATGGAAAGCGTGCAGGCCCAGCAGCCTGACTTCTTTGTCATCGCGGGCGACCTTTCCTATGCCAACGGCGATCAGCCAGTATGGGACCGCTATTTCGACATGCTGGCGCCCTATACCTCCACCATCCCGATGATGTCCTGCCCCGGCAACCATGAAGCCAAGGACGGGCGCGGCCAAGGCTACCGCAGCCGGGTAAGCCAGCCCGGTGAAGGCACCTATTTCACCTGGGATGTGCACCGCGTGCACTTCCTGTTCAGCACTGGCGGTTCCCTGCTGCGCGATATCTCCACCTCCAAAGAGCTGATGGAAGAACTCGACTTCATGGAAAAGGATCTGGCTGATGCCTACCAGCGCCGCCAGAACGGCGAAATCGACTTTATCGTCCTGGTGCAGCACTACCCGCTGTGGACGAACACCGAAGGCCGCAGTCCCGCCAATTTTTCGCTGGTGGCGCTGGAAGAGAAGATGCTGTTGCGCTATGAGGTTGACCTGGTGCTGGCCGGTCACGACCACCTCTATGAGCGCTCGCATCCCATGATGCGCGGCAAGCAGGCGCAAGGAGGATATATCCAGGTCACGCAAGGAGGCGGCGGCAAATCGCTGTATTCATTGATAGACAAACCCGCTGCCTGGGCAGCCGTTTCGCGCGTTTGCCATGGCTATACCGTGCTGGAAGTCGAAGGCCGCACCTTGCGCGCACTAAGCTATGCCGTCAGCGATAGCGCGGGCGAGCTATTCGAGCCCGGCGCCGACCAGCTGATAGACAGTTTCGAGATCAATGCCCGTGTGCCTGCGGCCAGCCCAGCCCGTGCCGCGCCCGTGGCGGGCGCCGCCCTGGCCAGCCCTTTGGCCTTGCCCTTGCGCAAAGCCAGGCGCCTGGAAGACATGGAAATCGACTTGCATGCCATGCTGCTGCATACGATCCAGCGCAATCGCGACCACGACCTGCATGAAGAAGGCCTGGAACACGACGATTGACACCCCGCCTGGCCAGCGGCTGGCCCGTCCTACCGGACGAGGCCGCCGCAACCAGTGCCTGGCGGCATGGCACAGGCTCCGGTTCTTGCCCTATGTTATTGGGCCGGTGCCGTGAGTTTCTGTGCCGCTTCCAGCAATTCTGCCGCATTGATGCCACGGCGCGACGCATCCTTGACCCAATCCTGCGACACCCCTGCTGCAGCCTGCTGCAGGGCCGCGTAGTCTTCCGGCGCAATGTCGATCAGACTGCCAGGGGCCGACGCTGCCTTGGCGTCACGCGTGAACTTGTCCCAGGCAACGCCAAAGCGCGTGACCAGCGCATCGCCGCTGTTGCGATCCAGGATTTCACGCAGATCGGCCGGCATCTGATCGTATTTGCGTTTGTTCATCAGCATCGCCAGAATGGTGTGGCTGATGGCGGGATCCCCTTCCGCAATGGCGCTGTGATATTGCGTGACTTCATCCAGTTTGGTCGAAGGCACGACTTCCCACGATGCCAGCGCCCCATCCACCACTCCCTTGGAAATGGCTTCGGTCATTTGCGCCGGCGGCATGCTGACCGGCGCGGCGCCCCAGGCTTCCAGAATATTGGCGCCAACACGATGCGACGCGCGGACCTTCATGCCCTTGAGGTCTTCCAATTTTCGCACCGGCTGATTGCGCATGTGCAGATCCATGCCGCCGCCGGTAAACATGGCCAGCACTTCATAGGCCTTGTATTCATCCTTGAGGTGGTCTTTATAGAACTGCCAGATCAGCTTGTTGCTGGCCTCATTGCCAGTGGGCAGGACAAAGGGCAGCTCCAGCACTTCCGTACGCGGGAACTTGCCCGTGGAAAAGCCAGGCCCCATCCAGACGATATCGGCCACGCCATTACGCGCCTGGTCCGGCAAAGTGGCCGCGGTACCGCCCAATTGCAAGGACGGATAAATCTGGCACTTGATGCGGCCGTTCGACTCCGCCCCCAGCTGCTCGCACCAAGGCTCAATGACATTGACCTGAGCATTCGAGTTCGAAGGCAGAAAGTGGGCGATTTTCAGGGTGACATCCTGCGCCTGTACCGGTGCGGCGGCAATAAATGTCACCGCGCAAACACCGGCTGCCTTGCTGAGTAGTTTCATGACTGCTGTCTCCAGATAGTGGTCCGCTACGACGCGCTGTTCCACTGTTCCAAACAAAAGTGTGCGCCGCAGCATAACGCTGTTGATAATAAGTTACTAGTGATATAGGCACCCGGACGAGGGACAAATCGCATCCGTGCTTCCGTGGCGCCGCGGTTCTTCCGTCTTTCCGAAGGATTGCGCCGGGCCTCCCCGCCCCATCGCAAACGCTCGCCAGCCTCACACCATTACTGCAAGCACAACCACAAATACGCAGTTATGCCGCAATGCAACCAATTTATAAGACGGATTATTGCACAGCAGTCTGATTTGATGCTTATAATCTGCGCATACCAGGAGACAAGCGCCTGGACAGCCCGCCGCCCCTTGAAGGGCCAATTCAGAACAACAAGGACTATCCATGCAAATCACCGTCGGAGACTTCCTTATTCGCCGCCTCCGGGAACTCGGCATCGAACATATGTTCGGTGTTCCCGGCGACTACAACCTGCAATTCCTTGATCAGCTGCAAAACGACGGCAGCGTGGAATTTGTCGGCTGCTGCAATGAACTCAACGCGGCCTATGCCGCGGATGGCTATGCCCGCCTGCGCGGCGTCTCGGCGCTGCTGACCACCTACGGCGTGGGCGACTTGAGCGCCATCTGCGGGATTGCCGGCGCAGCCACTGAACATGTCCCGATGGTTTGCATTACGGGGGCACCGCCGCTGCACGCGATGCGCCGCAACCTGCCGCTGCACCACACGCTGGCCGAAGGCAATTACGACGATGTCATGATCTGCCTGCAGCAATTCACCGTGGCCCAGGCACGCCTGACGCCGGAAAATGCGGTGATTGAAATCGACCGCGTCCTGACTGCCTGCCTGCTGGAGAAAAAGCCGGTTTACCTGCAGCTGCCGTCCGATGTTTCCCATGTCACCATCGAGGCGCCGGCCGCGCCGCTGCAACCGCGCGCGAAAAATGATGCCGCCCGTCTGCAAGAAGCTGTCCGCCACATTCTGACGATCTGGAACGAGGCCCAGCAACCCGCCATCCTGGTTGACATGGATGCCGAGCGCTATGGATACGCCGACGCCCTGCTGGACTTCGCCGCCGCAACCGGCACACCGTATGCCGCCCTGGGCAGCGGCAAAGCCGTGCTGCCGGAAACGCATCCGCTCTCGCGCGGCCTTTATGGCGGCCGCAACTCGGCCCCCGCCACGCGTGCACTGATTGAAAACTCGGATTGCCTGCTGTATGTCTCGCCGCGCTTCATCGAAGGCAACTCCGGGCTGTTCACGGCCCGTTTGCCCGCCAAGGGCGGCATCCGTCTATTCGGCCATTCCGTGGAAATCGACGGCACCGCCTATTACGCCGTCGAACCGCATGATTTGCTGGCCGCGCTGAAGACTGCGCTGCTCAATTCCCCCGCCGCCGTCCCGGAAGGCCAGGCGCCGCGTCTCGCGGCCACCAGCCCGGCCACGGATGCGCCTTTGAGCCAGGCCCGCCTGTGGCCGCGCATTGCGCGTTTTGTTCGTGCGGGCGATGTGGTGGTTGCCGAAGCCGGCACGTCGAATATTGGTTTGATGCCGCAGGCCCTGCCTGAGCAAGTCAGCTATATCAATGCCAGCATCTGGGGAGCCATCGGCCATACCCTGCCCGCCATGCTGGGCACCTGCCTGGCCGCGCCGGCACGGCGGCATCTGCTGTTCATTGGCGACGGTTCATTCCAGCTGACCGCGCAGGAACTCTCCACCCTGCTGCGCTACGAACAAACGCCCATCATCTTCCTGGTGAACAACCGCGGCTACACCATCGAGCGTTTCATTCTGGGCATGCGCGACGCCTATAACGATGTCGCCAATTGGGACTACCAGGCGCTGCCCGGGGTGTTTGCCGGCCAGGATAAATACCTGACGCTTTCGGCACGCACGGAAACGGAACTGGAACAGGTGCTGCAACGCGCGGAAAGCACGCCAGGCCGCCTGGTGTTTGTTGAACTGCACCTGGACCCCTTCGATGCCCCTGAAGGGCTGAAGAAATTCGGCCCTGCCACGGCCGAGTTCGATTACGGCCCGCTGGGCCCGCAACGCCTGCCGCAAACAACCGTCCCCGCATGATTGTCCGGGCGTTTTGACGCCCTGTCCGATGATGTTTCTTCAGCCCCAGCCGGGGCTGTCTCTCCGAAAGACCGGCGGCGCTTCAACCCGCTGGAATTTCTTTGCTGATTCTTCAGGCCGCGCCTGAAGAATCAGTTTTCTTCCAGCGGCAAACCATTGTTTTCCTTGACCCAATCCATGACGAAACTGGAGCGGCAGTCGCGCACGCTTTCATGGTGCAGCAGCTTGTCGGAAATAAAGCGCGAGAAATGATTCATGTCGCGCACTGCCACGTGCAGCAGGAAATCCATCTCGCCGGTCAGGGACACACATTCGACCACTTCCGGCCAAGCTTGCACTGACGTCTGGAACAACTCCTTGGGGCCGACCTGCGCAGCGCCCACCTGTTTTTCCAGCCGCACATTGACATAAGCCATCAGGCCTATGCCCGCTGCCTCGGCGTTGATCACGGCCCGATAGCCCTTGATCAGGCCTTCGGATTCCAGACGCTTCACGCGCCGCAGCACGGCTGAAGAGGACAAGCCGACTTCCGCTGCCAGGACATCAAATGAAGAACGCGCGTTTTCCTGCAAGAGCCTAAGGATGCCCAGATCCGCTTTATCAAGCTGCATTGATTTCCACTTGGATTTGAAATGAGTGCCAAGAAACGCAACCCGTATCCGAGCGCCACGCCTCTCATCCATGCCTTGCCCGCGCCCTGTCCTGAAGACCCGGGGCCCGAGACCCAAGACCCAAGACCGGCTTCCCGGCAAGCATGTCACAAATTCTAAATCATGCATGCTGCCTGCATGCCCCTTCTGCCCCGTCAAAATACCTGTAACCTGGCATAAATTCCGTCAGAACCAGGGATAACCCCGGCTTCCGTCATAAAATTTCCGCCATACTCCCGCCACTTTTTCGTCTTCGCGAGCGCACATGGATAGGCTTCAGGCCATGAATACGTTTGTTGCCGTCGTGGATGCCGGCAGCTTTGTCGGCGCCATGGACTCGACCGGCCTGTCCAAGCCTGCCGTGTCCCGCCAGGTTGCCGAGCTGGAACAGCACCTGGGCATCCGCTTGTTGCACCGCACGACACGCCGTCTTTCCCTCACCGATGAAGGCCGGCTGTATTACCTGCGCTGCAAAGAAGTGCTGGCAGCCGTGCGCGAGGCCGAAGATGAGGCTGGCGCGCGGGCCAAGCAAGCCCATGGCCGGCTGCGCATTGGCGCGCCCCATGATTTCGGCATTCTGCATCTGGCCCCTCTGTGGGCGCAATTCATGGCGCTCAACCCGCAAGTCGAGATGGACATTGTGCTGTCCGACCGCGTGGTCGATCTGGTTGAAGAAGGCTACGACATGGTAGTGCGGATCGGCAACCTGAGCGCCAGCGGGCTGGTAGCCCGCCCGCTGGCCCAGACCCGCATGGTGCTGTGCGCTGCGCCGGATTACCTGGCGCGTCATGGCGCGCCCGAGCAGCCCGGGGATTTAAGCCGGCATGCCGTCATCAGTTACAGCTACTCATCCCATGGCGATGACTGGCGCTTTACGCACGCCGACGGGCAGCGCAGCAGCCAGCGTGTGCAACCGCGCGCCTACGCCAATAGCGGCGCGACTTGCCTGGCCCTGGCGCTGGCTGGCCAGGGCATTATCCTGCAGCCGGATTTCCTCAGCCATGCGGCTTTGGCCAGCGGCGCGCTGGTGGAATTGATGCCCTCATGGCAGGCCGGCACCATCGCTGTGCATGCGGTTTATCCTACCCGCACGCTGCTGCCGCTCAAGGTGCAGCTATTGCGTGATTTCCTGGCCGCTGCGCTGCAAGCGCCGCCCTGGCGCCAGGCCTAGAGCACCGACCAGGGCGGCAGCCAGGATTGGGCAGTGCTGCCCAGGGCAATCGTGGCCTGGGCTTCGTGCGCCAGCCTGGCCAGCGCCCCCGGCTGCCGCAACAGCAGGCGGCGCTGAACCACCGTCAGCCAGCCCTGGCGTTCCAGTTGCTGGAATATCCGTGTCAATTGATGCCGCCCCACATTCGTCAGATCGACAAATTCCTGGCGGGTCACGGGCATATCCAGCAACACACCGCCCTCTACTGGCACACCGCACTGCCGGGCACAGGCTAGCAAGACGACGGCCAAGCGCACATCCGGGCGCGTGATTTCCGCAACACTGGCCAGTTCAATGGCTTGTGACAGACGCTCTTCCATGATGGCCAGCACGTTTTGCCGCAAGCGGGGAAACATTTCCAGCAACTGCTGAAACCGATCCCGGGGGATCGCGCTCACGACACAGCGCCCGACCGCCACACTGCGCACACCTGGTATGGCCGGATCAGGCCGCCGCACCGCGCCGACTGCGCCGAAAATATCGCCCGGCAAACAAAAACCGGACACCAGCGTCTGGCCGCCGGGCACTTGCCGGTATTGTTTGACACGCCCTTGCTCCAGCAGGAAAACCTGCTCGCCATCGGCGGCAACAGGTGCGCGTGAACGGAATATCAGACTAACGGCATGCGATTGGAAAGCCGTACGAGCCTTGGTGCTGGTCCCGGTGAAAATGTCCGGTACCTTGCGGCGCCAAGGCCTGGTTGCATGATCTCGCATGCCTACGTCACTCATCAAAGGAGGGTCTTTGAAACAGGATTCCTCGCTGATCCTGCGGCCCACTCAGTGTCGGCATGCGCGGTATCTGTCTGATTCTTAATTTTTTATCCGCCATGTATGGGCATCACGGATAGGGACAGAAAGAGGGAACACACATGCAAACTGATAGATCTTGCCCGTATTCCTGCAGCAGGGATGCGCAGAGGCGGGGACGGTGACAAGTCTTTTCTGAATATAACATTATGTTTATCCAGACAATCTTCCTAATGTCTGGATTTCGCATTGTATTCGGAAAAATATTTCAGAATGAGCGTCGCTGCGCCGCTGGCCAGATTCGGCCGGCGGCACAGCGGCTTAACTCCTCACAGCGGAGCTCAAGCGCCTGCGCCCGATTCTTTTTTAATCGCCTCTATGCGCTGGCCATAACCGGAGGCATCAGCGCTGCGCCCCTGGCTGACGCACAGGGCATGCAGGTTTTCCAGCACCGGCAGCAAGCGCGCATCATTTTCGCCCACCGCCTGCTCCGACAATGCCAGCGATTGCAGGAACAGCTTTTCCGCCTCGGCAAACCGGCGTTTGCGATAGACCGGCCCCGCCATATTGTTCAGAATCTGCGCCTGTCCCAATAGCGCTTCCTGGTCGTCGCCATGCGCAGCATAGGCATCCAGCGCCTGCTGATAGAGCGCATTGGCGCCAGCTTCGTCATTTTGGTCTTCGCGCAGGCGCGCCTGGCTGGACAGCAGATGCGCCGCCGCCAGGCTCTGCTCACCCTGCCCGCGCTGCACCAGAGCCAGCGCGCGCGCCAGCAAGGGCTCGGCTTGCGCATACTCCTTGCGGCTCATGTGCCAGATCGCCAGCTCATTCAAATGCCCGGCCATTCCGGGGTCGTCAGGATTGATGCGTTCACGCAAGGCCAGGGCAGCCTGGTGCAGCGGCGCCGCTTCGTCATGCAAGCCCTGGCGGTTGAGCAAGGCCGCCAATTCGCCCTGGCTCTGGGCCACGGAAATATCGTTTTCGCCCAGCGCCTGGCGACGCAATTGCAAGGCCTCGTCCAGCGCCACACGCGCCTGCTCCCAGTCGCCACGCGCTTCCTGCACCCGCGCCTGGCGTGTCAGGCCGTCCGCGCGCACCAGAGGGGGCAATTCCGCCGACGATCCCAGCAAGGCGCTGGTATAGCGTTCAGCTTCGGCCTGATTGCCCATGGCCGCATACACACGCCCCAGCGCCGCATTCAAGTTGGCCTTGAGTGTGTCGTTCTGGGCGTTCGACGGCAGGCTGGACACCATTTCCAGGCCCCGCTGATAGTAGCCCAGCGCCTCTTCGCGCCGCCCTTGCTCATCCAGCATATTGCCCAGGTTGTAAGCCAGCGATGCGGTATTGGTATGTTTGCCCAGCGACTGTTCGCTCAAGGTCAGCGAGCGCTGCTGCAATTCGATGGCCTTGTCATACTCGCCGCGTTCATTGTGGATCATGGCAAGCATATTCAGGCTGCTGGCCATATAAGGCTTGGTATTGCCTTTGCCGGTTTCGGCAATTTTCAGCGCGGCACGCGCCGCTTTCTCTGCGCCGTCCAGATCCTGCGCCTGATACCGCTGGATCGCCTGCTCATACTGGCCCTTCCAGTCATCCGTCGCCGCCTGTGCTGCCGTTCCTGCCCACGCCAGCAGGCAAGCCCCCACGATATGTTTGATGTGAATAGTCATGAATCAATCCGGTCTGTTGAAACGGCATGTCTGCCTGCATACGTCATGGCTGACCGTGCCACAGACGTCCCGTCCCGAAGTTTAGACAAAAAGACGATTGAGATAGATATTTATTTCACTCCTGCGGCACTGTGCGGCACGGCGCCATCTGCCTACAATAGCAATGACCAGGCGCGCAGGCCTCACCCTCCTGCCCCTGGCGCCGCGCCGCAACTGTTGCGCGGCCAGCCTGTCCAAGAATTACCGGACAGGCCGGAAGGAAGTATCAGCCCAGGCCATTTGCCTGAGCCTGGCTTCGACAACGAATCAGGAGAACAATAATGATTCGAGAGATTCTAAAAATGGGGGATCCGCTACTGCTGCAGATCGCGGAACCCATTGAGCACTACTCCACCCCGGCGTTGCGCGCCTTGGTTGCCGACATGTTCGAAACCATGGATCAGGCCGACGGCGTCGGCCTGGCCGCGCCGCAGATCGGCGTCAGCCTGCAGCTCATGGTGTTCGGGTTCGAGCACAGCGAGCGCTACCCCGATGCCCCGCCCGTGCCGCGCACGGCACTGTGCAATCCCATCATCGAACCTTTGACCGAAGAAACCGAAGACGGCTGGGAAGGCTGCCTTTCCATTCCCGGCCTGCGCGCCGTCGTGCCGCGCTACCGCGCGATCCGCTATACCGGCTATACGCCCGACGGCGAAGAAATCAGCCGCACGGCCGAAGGTTTCCACGCCCGCGTGGTGCAACACGAATACGATCATCTGATCGGCCGTCTGTACCCCTCGCGCATCCAGGACTTCGGCCTCTTCGGCTATACCGATGTGCTCTTCCCGGAACGCTTAGCCCAAGCGCGCAGCTGACCTTGAACAAACACCGGGCCAGGCCATGCACAGGCCAGCCCGGCTTTTGGCCTCACGCAGGAAAAAGGACAATCTATGCTGCCAGCCTGGGTTTTGCTGGTATCACTGGGCTACGCGGCGCTGCTGTTTGCCGTGGCGTGGATCGGTGACCGCTATCCGCTCTACCCCCAGCGCCCCTGGCTGCGGCCGGCCGTCTATAGCCTAGCGCTGGCCGTCTATTGTTCTTCCTGGACCTTCTATGGCGCGGTCGGCTCGGCGGTACGCTATGGCATAGGCTATCTGCCCATTTATCTCGGCCCGTTCCTGATGATGATGTTCGGCTGGCGCATCATGGAACGGCTGGCCCTGATCGCACGCTCCCAGAATACGGTTTCCATTTCCGACTTCATTGCCAGCCGGTATGGACGTTCGCAACGGCTGGCCGCGCTGGTCGCGCTGATTGCGCTGCTGGCCGCCGTGCCCTACCAGGCCTTGCAATATAAAGCCGTGGCGCTCAGCCTGGACGTGCTGACCGGCCCGGCGCGCAGCCAAAGCTTGCTGGGCGACCCGGCCTTTTATGTCGCCATTCTGATGGCGGTTTTTTCAGTGATGTTCGGCACCCGCCAGGTCGATGCCACCGAGCACCGCCCCGGCCTGATCCTGGCCGTGGCCTTCGAATCCCTGGTGAAGCTGGTCGCCTTGATCACCATAGGCGTTTTTTCCATCCTGTGGTTTTCAGGCAGCGGCACCAGCCTGGTGCAGGCAACCCATACCCTGCTGGATACCCCGCCGGTCGGTTTCGTGGGGCAGACGTTGCTGGCTTTCGCCGCCATGGTTTGTCTGCCGCGCCAGTTCCATGTGGCCATTGTCGAATGTGGCGACATCGCCGATATCCGGCGGGCGCGCTGGTGGTTTGGCGGCTATCTGGTCATCGTCTGCCTGATGGTGCTGCCCATTGCCAGCGCCGGCGCGGCGCTGTTTGGCTTCAGCAATATCGCGCCAGACAGTTTCGTGCTGGCCCTGCCGCTGGCTGAAAACCATGCCGGGCTGGCCCTGGTGGCCTATATCGGCGGTTTTTCCGCCGCCACCGGGATGGTCATCGTGGCTAGCGTGGCCTTGTCCACGATGATCAGCAACGACCTGATCATGCCCATCCTGCTGCGCCGCCGCCGCGCCGGGTCACTGGACCGCAATGTCGCCAGCACCGTGCTGTGGGTGCGCCGAGTCGCCATTTTCTTCATGGCCTCGCTGGCCTACGGCTATTACCGCGCCAGCGGCAGCGATACGGCGCTGGCATCCTTTGGCCTGATGGCTTTTGCCGCCGTCGCGCAATTCGGCCCTGGCCTGATCGGCGGCCTGTATTGGAGCGGCACCAGCCGCCGTGGCGTGGAGGCAGGCTTGCTGATCGGCTTCGGCATCTGGACCTATACCCTGTTGCTGCCCAGCCTCACTGAAAGCGGCTGGCTGGATCCGGCCTGGATGCATGAAGGACTGTTCGGCCTGCACTGGCTGCGCCCCCAGCATCTGTTCGGCAGTACCGGCTGGGATCCGCTCACCCATGGCACGTTCTGGTCACTGCTGCTCAACGGGCTGACCATGCTGCTGGTTTCCATGCGCTGGCCGCCGGGGCTGGCGGAACGGCTGCGGGCCGAACCTTTCCTGAACCCCTATGCAGAGCACCGCGCCCAGGCCCCCGGCCAGTGGCGCGGCAATCTGCAAGTCAGAGACTTGCAGGCGCTGGCCAGCCGCATCATCGGTGAACCCGCCGCCCAGAAGGCCTTTGAAGAACAGGCCCGCCAACGCGGCCTAACACTGGCCCCGGGCACGGCCGCCGACGCGGCCTGGGTTCATGCCACGGAACTCCTGCTGGCCGCCGCCGTCGGGGCGGCCTCGGCACGCTTGCTCATGACCACCGCGCTCGAAGGCTCGGGCATGGAAATTACCGCCATCGTCGCGATCCTCGACGAAGCGGCTCCGGCGCTGCGTTTCAATCGGGAAATCCTGCTGGCCACGCTGGAAAATATTGATCAGGGTGTCAGTGTGGTCGATGCCGAGATGCGCCTGGTCGCCTGGAACCAGCGCTATCTGCAACTCTTCGGCTACCCGGCCAATATGCTTTATGTGGGCCGCCCGGTGGCTGACCTGATCCGCTTCAATGTCGAGAACGGCAAGCTCGGCCCGGCATCGCGCCTGGATATCGAACAGGAAATCGACAAGCGCATCGCCTTCATGCGCGCCGGCTCAGCGCATATTTTCCAGCGTGTCCTGGAATCCGGCCAGGTGCTGGAATTACGCGGCCGGCCTTTGCCTGCTGGCGGTTATGTCACCACCTACAGCGATATCAGCGCCTACAAGCATGTGGAAGGCGAATTGCGCGAAATGAATGAAAACCTGGAGCAGCGCGTGGCCGAGCGCACACGCGAGGCCGAGCAGGCCCAGGAATCCCGCACCCGCTTCCTGACCGCCGTCAGCCACGATGTGCTGCAACCCATCAATGCCGCCCGGCTGTTCGCTTCAGCCCTGCGGGCGTCGGAACAGGCGGCCGAACAAAAGCATCTGGCGGAACGTGTGGACACGTCTTTGCGTGCCGCCGAAGAACTGCTCGATGGCCTGCTGGATGTGTCGCGCCTGGATGCCGGCGCCCTGCGCCCGGATGTCACTGTTTTCGATGCCGGTATCCTGATGCGCCAGCTGGTTGAGCAATACGCGCCCATGGCCCAGGGCCGGGGGCTGGAGTTGCGGCTGCATGCCCGCTCCCACTATGTGCGCAGCGACCAGCGGCTGCTGCGGCGCGTGTTGCAGAACTTCCTGGCCAATGCCTTGCGTTACACCCGCCAGGGACGCATTCTGCTGACGGCGCGGCAGCGCGGCGACAGCGTGGTCTTTCAGGTCTGGGACACCGGGCCGGGCATTCCTTCGCACCATTTGCGGCAAATCTACGAAGAATTCCACCGCTATGAACAGCCTTTTGACTGGGATGGCCGTGGCCTGGGCCTGGGCTTGTCTATCTGTCAGCGCATTTCCCTGCTGTTGGGCCATGCGCTGGACGCAAGATCCATCGTCGGGCGCGGCAGCATGTTCTCCATCGCCGTACCGCGCGTGGCGGCGCCTGCCCCGACAGCTCGCCAGGCCGCCCCGGCGCTGGCAAGCGACGCCAGTAATGTCGCAGGCCTGAAAGTGCTGTGCGTGGACAACGACCCCGATATTCTCGAAGGCATGCGCGCCTTGCTGCAACGCTGGCAAATAGACATTCACTGCGCCACCACCGTGGACGAAGCGCTGGCCGCCATAACGCAAAACCCGGATGTTCTGCTGGTGGACTATCACCTGCATGACAGGCTGGATGGCCTGGATACACTGGACGCGCTGCGGGCGCTCAAACCCGGCCTGCGCGGCGCGCTGCTGACGGCAGATGGCAGCGATACGCTCAAACAGCTGGCCCGCTCACGCGGCTACCATGTGCTGACCAAACCCGTGAAGCCCGCATCGCTGCGCGCCTATCTGGCCGCGCAGCGCAAGGCAGGCCGCTCCGGCCCTGTCGCCGGTTAACCACAGGAAGCAGCCCCGGGGAAATCCCGGGCTTTACTTATACTCAATTAAAGAATAAAACTTATGCTCACAGACAGGATAACCATCCTGATGCGAGCTTACCGCCCCCATTTGAATCTGTTGCACCGGTTTGTATGTACTTGAACCGCCTGCTGGCGCGCCCGCTTCACACGCGCCCAGTCCGCTGGCACGTCTGCCTGACAGGCAAGCCAATGTCAGGATGCAGGGCGGGCCAACCGGGCACAGCACGGGCTAAATCTGCCTTCTGAGCGCCAGGCATGGCTGCCAGAACTTTTTTTGCAAGGATAATGCTCATGCAGAGCAAATCAGTTTCCCTCACTGCTTCAGCCCATCATGAGCATGGCGGCTGGCCCATCCCGCCGCTGCCCCGCCTGATGCTGGAACCGCAAGTACGCGCCGCCCTGCTGGAAGACCTGGGCCGGCGCGGCGATGTGACCAGCGATACGATTATTCCGGCAGACACACAGGCCACGCTTGCCTTGCGGGCGCGCGAAGCAGGTGTGCTGGCCGGTCTGGACGCGGCCCGCCTGAGCTTCGAGCTCATGGATAGCGCCGCCCGCCTGGAAACCTTCATGCCCGACGGCAGCCGGCTCGCACCGGGCGATACCATTGCCCACATCCACGGCCCGGCACGCGCTTTGCTCAGCGCCGAACGCACGGCCCTGAACTATCTGAGCCACCTCAGCGGCATCGCCAGCGCCACCGCGCGTATCGCGGATGCCATCCGGCCTTACGGCACACGGGTCAATTGCACGCGCAAAACCTTGCCGGGCCTGCGCAGTCTGCAAAAGTACGCGGTGCGCGTCGGCGGCGGCAGCAATCACCGCTATGGCCTCGATGATGCCGTTCTGATCAAGGACAACCACATTGCCCTTTGCGGCAGCCTGCGGACAGCCGTCGAACGCGCTCGCGCCCATGCCGGCCACCTGACCGCGCTGGAAGTTGAAGTCGATACGCTCGCGCAATTGCGCGAGGCGCTGGATCTGAATGTCGCCGTCGTGCTGCTGGACAACATGGACACCGATACCTTGCGCGCCGCCGTGGCCCTCGCCCGCGGACGCGCCATTACCGAAGCGTCGGGCGGCGTTTCCGAAACCAGCGCGGCCAGCATCGCCGCCACCGGTGTCGATTACATCGCCATCGGTGCCCTGACGCACAGTGTGCGGGCCCTGGATATCGGCCTGGATAGCCTCTCACCCTAGGCCTGTCAGCAGTATTTCGCCTGCGCACCGGCCTGCTGCCAGTGCCGCCGCAGGCCCTGTTTCCGCTTCATCAGCGCCAGGCTGCACGGGCCCGCCCCGCCACTGGCCCTGGTCTTCATTCCGCCAATCAATACTCATTGAGAGCATATAAGGAGCGCCCCCATGAACCTTGCCACTTCCCCAAACGCCCAGCGCCTCTGGTTTGATTACGACACGCATGCGGCCACCCCTTCCGCCAGCGCCAGTTGCGCCACCGGCAGCGCCTGGGCCACCTTGCCGCCGCCCCTGACGCCAGCCCTGCGCGCCAGCTATCGCGAACGCATCAAAACCCTGCTGCAACGTGAAAACGCCGTGCTGGTGGCGCACTATTATGTCGATGCCGATCTGCAGGATCTGGCGCGGGAAACTGGCGGCTGTGTCGGTGATTCGCTGGAAATGGCCCGCTTCGGGCGGGATCACGATGCCGCGACCATCGTCGTCGCAGGGGTGCGCTTCATGGGCGAAACCGCGTGCATACTCAGCCCGGAAAAGCGCATCCTGATGCCTGACCTGAGCGCCACCTGCTCGCTCGACCTGGGCTGCGCCGCCGACGAATTCCGCGCCTTCCGCGCCCAGCACCCGGACCGCACCGTGGTGGTCTATGCCAATACCAGCGCCGCCGTGAAAGCCCAGGCCGACTGGGTGGTTACATCGTCAGTCGGGCTGGATATCGTGGCCAGCCTGCATGCGCGCGGCGAGAAAATCCTCTGGGCGCCGGACCGCCATCTAGGCAGCTACATTCAGCGCCAGACCGGGGCCGATATGGTGCTATGGCAAGGCTCGTGCCTGGTGCATAACGAATTCAAGGGCTTTGAACTGGATGCCCTGCGCCAGGAATATCCCCATGCCAAAGTTCTGGCGCACCCGGAGTCGCCCGACAGTGTCGTCAGCCAGGCGGATGTGGTGGGATCCACCACCCGCCTGATCCAGGCCGCCGCCGAACTGGATGCCACGCATTTCATCGTCGCCACGGATTTGGGCATTCTGCATGAAATGCGCCTGCGGGCGCCTGGCAAAACCTTTCTGGCCGCCCCCACCGCCGGGGATAGCGCCGCCTGCAAAAGCTGCGCCTTCTGCCCCTGGATGGCCATGAACGGCCTCGCAGGTGTCGCGGCTGCCCTGGAACAGGGCAGCGGAGAAATCACCCTGGACCCGGCACTGGCACGCGCTGCCCGCCTGCCCATCGCCCGCATGCTGGACTTCGCCGCAGCACGGCAAGCCCGCGTCCAGGCCAGCGGCGACTTTGAACAGGATACGGAGCTTTACAGCCATGTGGGCGCAGTCTGATACCAGCACAAGCGGCGCCCGCCATGACGCGCCGCAGCACTATGACGCCATCATCGTCGGCGCGGGCCTGGCCGGCTTGAGCACAGCCCTGAGCCTGCCTGCCAGCTGGCGCGTCGCGCTAGTGATCAAACAGGATTGGCAGGCCAGCGCCAGCTGCCTGGCTCAGGGCGGCATTGCAGCCGTCCTGGATCCTGGCGACAGCGTCGCCGAGCATGTGCAGGACACCCTGACCGCCGGGGCGGGCTGCTGCGACCCCGGCAATACGCAAGGTATTCTGTCGCAGGCCGCCCAGGCCATCGCCTGGCTGCGGCAAGCCGGTGTGCCGTTTTCCGAAGAAAACGGGCAATTGCATCTGACACGCGAAGGTGGGCACGGCAAGCGCCGTATTGCCCATGCGGCCGATGCCACTGGCCAGGCCGTCATGGCCACGCTTTGGCCGCTGGCGCGGCAACGGCCCAATCTGACCCTTCTGCAACAGCATGCCGCGCTGGATCTGATCAGCGCCACAGACCCGGCGGCCGGGCGGCGCTGCGCAGGCGTGCTGGCTGTCGATTTGCGGCAAAACCGGCTGGTCCCCCTCTACGCCGGGCAGGTCGTCCTGGCCACCGGCGGCAGCGGGCAGCTCTACCCGCGCACCAGCAATCCGGCTGGCGCCACCGGTGACGGCCAGGCTATGGCCTG
The DNA here is from genome assembly GCF_052103615.1 of Kerstersia sp. Classification (NCBI taxonomy): domain Bacteria; kingdom Pseudomonadati; phylum Pseudomonadota; class Betaproteobacteria; order Burkholderiales; family Alcaligenaceae; genus Kerstersia; species Kerstersia sp. Next base: position 42,490 of record NZ_JBQEKA010000001.1, read on the forward strand.
GCGTGCCGGATGCCGGCTTTCCGGGCTGGAATTCATTCAGTTTCACCCGACCGGCCTGGCCCTGTCCGCGCCGCCGCAGACCCGCCCCCCGCAGTCCCTGCCGCACACGACCCCGCTGATTTCTGAAGCCTTGCGCGGTGAAGGCGCCCTGTTGCGGCTCCCCGACGGCAGCCGCTTCATGCCAGGCTACGACACCCGCGCCGAGCTGGCGCCGCGCGACATCGTCGCCCGCGCCATTTACCAGGAAATGCAGCAGCATCAACTGCCTCATGTTCATCTGGACATCAGCCACCGGCAGCCCGCCTTCCTGGCGCGCCACTTCCCCAATATCCTGGCAGCCTGCCGCGCGCATGGCATAGAACCGGAACGCGAGCCGATACCGGTCGCGCCGCTGGCCCACTATGCCTGCGGCGGCATTCTGACGGATTTGCATGGGCGCACCTCATTGCCCGGCCTGTACGCCATTGGCGAATGCGCCTGCACCGGCCTGCATGGCGCGAACCGCCTGGCCAGCAATTCGCTGCTGGAATGTATCGTGCTGGGCCAGGCTGCCGCGCAGGAGATGGCGGCGCGCGACACTCGCGGCCAGCCCTGGCCAGATCAAAGCCTGGCTCCGCCCCTGCCGGTGGCGGCGCCCCATGACGCCTCCCCCTGGAGCGGCGCGCGTTGCCAGCAGGCCCGTGCGGCATTGCAGCAACTGATGTGGCAAGGGGCGGGTATTCTGCGCCAGACCCAGACCATGGCCCGCGCCCGCGCAGACCTTGAGCAGTTGCGCGGCGAGTTTCACGCCCATGGCCAGCCCGGCGTGCCATCCCTGGCCTGGCTGGAGCTGCGCAATTTGCTGGATCTGGCCTGCCTGACACTGGAAGCAGCGCTTGCGCGCCCGCAGAGCTGCGGCGCCCATGCCCTGGCGGCCTGAAGAAACACCAGAAACACCAGAAACGCCCGAAACGCGCCTGCCCCCCTAACGCCCCCGGCAGCAGGATCAGGCGTTTTCGACGCTATCCTGCGACAAGCCCAGACGCGCGACCAGCGAAACCGCCTGGGTGCGATTGGAAACACCCAGTTTGCGCATGATGGCCGTCATATGCGCCTTGACTGTGGCTTCCGATACGCCCAGGTCGTCTGCAATCTGCTTGTTCAGGCGCCCTGCCCCAACCATTTGCAGCACGCGGAACTGCTGCGGCGTCAGTTCGCCGACACGGCGGCCGACATCCTGCTCTTCCGCGCCAGCCCCAGCTGCCAGCAACATGCCTTCAGGCACCCAGGGCGTGCCGTCCAGCACTTGCAGCAACGCCTTGCCCATCAGGCCCGCGTTGGCCGACTTCGGAATGAAGCCCATCGCACCATGATCCAGCGCGCGCCGGATCACTGCCGGTTCTTCATGGGCAGACACAATAACAATGGGCAGTTGCGGGTGCTGCGCGCGCACATGTGCCAGTGCGCCAAACCCCTGCGCGCCTGGCATATCCAGATCCAGCAGCAAGATGTCTGCATCCGGGTGGGCATCCACCAGGTCATATAGCTGTTCCAGCTTGTCCGCCTCAAGGATGGCGGCCTCGGGAAACGCCCGCGCCACCACACCGCGCAAGGCTTCGCGGAACAAAGGGTGGTCATCGGCAATCAACAGTTCTTTCATGTGTTCCTGACTCTCTGCGCGATCCGCCGCGGCATGATGTGTCCGGAACCCCCATCCGGCCAGTTGGCCGGATGGGTGCTACGGCCGGCGTTATCTCAAGAAACGCGGCGGCCTTCCAGCAGGTCCTCGACCACAGACGGATCCGCCAATGTCGTCGTATCGCCCAGTTGATCCGGCGCGTTTTCCGCGATTTTACGCAGAATGCGGCGCATGATTTTCCCGGAGCGCGTCTTCGGCAATGCCGGCGCCCATTGCAGATGATCTGGCGTGGCAATCGGGCCGATGATCTTGCGCACATGCGCCACCAGTTCCTTGCGCAGATCCTCGTTGCCCTCATGACCGGCAACCAGCGTGACATAGACATAAATGCCTTGTCCCTTCAGGTCATGCGTGAACCCCACGGCAGCGGCCTCAGCCACCAGCGGATGCTCGACCAGCGCGCTTTCCAGTTCCGCCGTGCCGATGCGGTGACCGCTGACGTTAATCACGTCATCCACGCGCCCGGTGATCCAGTAGTAACCATCGGCATCGCGGCGCGCGCCATCCCCGGTGAAATAGGTGCCGGGATAGGTCTTGAAGTAGGTGTCGATGAAGCGCTGGTGGTCGCCATATACCGTGCGCGCCTGGCCTGGCCAGGAATCCAGAATGACCAGATTGCCTTCACCCGGCCCTTCCAGCGCTTCGCCATTGGCATTGACCAGCGCGGGCTTCACCCCGAAGAACGGCTTGGTGGCCGAACCCGGCTTGAGATCCATGGCGCCCGGCAACGGCGCGATCAGCGCGCCGCCGTTTTCCGTCTGCCACCAGGTATCGACAATGGGCACACGGCTGTCGCCCACCACCTCGTAATACCAGCGCCAGGCTTCCGGATTGATCGGTTCGCCCACCGTGCCCAGCAAACGCAAGGACTTGCGCGACGATTTCTTGACCGGGCCTTCGCCTTCGCGCATCAGCGAACGGATGGCCGTGGGCGCCGTGTAGAAAATGGTGACCTGATGCTTATCTACCGTCTCCCAGAAACGCGAAGCATCCGGGTAACTGGGCACGCCCTCGAAGACCACGGTGGTAGCGCCATTGGCCAGCGGCCCATAGACGATATAGCTGTGGCCGGTGATCCAGCCGATATCGGCAGTGCACCAGTAAACATCATTCTCGCGCAGGTCAAAGACCTTCTCGTGCGTGAAGCTGGCATACACCACATAACCGCCAGTGGTATGCAGTACGCCCTTGGGCTTGCCGGTACTGCCGGAGGTATAGAGGATGAACAGCGGGTCTTCCGCATTCATGCGCTCGGGTTCGCACTCGGCCGGAACTTTTTCGATCAGCTCATGCACCCAGCGGTCGATAGTGCTGTCGAAAGCCACTTCATTGCCGGTATGACGCACCACCAGTACGCGCTTGACCGTGTCCACGCCCGGCAATTTCAGCGCGGCATCGACATTGGCCTTGAGCGCGATGCTGCGGCCAGCGCGCAAGCCTTCGTCGGCAGTAATCACGACCGACGCGCCGCAATCGCGGATGCGGTCGGCGATGGAGGTCGGCGAAAAACCGCCAAACACCACGTTATGCACGGCGCCGATGCGCGCGCAGGCCAGCATGGCGACCGCAGCATCAACAATCATCGGCAGGTAGATGGTGACGCGATCGCCCTTCTTCACGCCTTCGGCGCGCAAGACATTCGCAAAACGGCACACGCGCTCATACAGCTGGCGGTAGGTCACATGGCGGGCGGGCTGGGAAGGATCATCCGGTTCCCAGATGATGGCGGTCTTGTCGCCGCGCTCGGCCAGGTGGCGGTCCAGGCAATTCACGCTGACGTTCAGTTCGCCATCGGCGAACCAGCGAATGCGGAAATCTTCCTCCAGGAAGCTGACATCGCGGATCTCGGTGGGCTCGCGGAACCAGTCCACGCGTTTGGCCACCTTGCGCCAGAAACCGTCCGGGTCACTGACGGATTCCGCATACTGGCGCTCGTATTGTTCCTTCGTCACCGTATTGGGCCCCGCGAAGCCCTGGGGCACCGGATAGCGTTCTTGCTGCTCAGTCATGAATTGCCTCTTCTCTTGTCAATCCTCCTGCGCTACCTGGGCGCAGGACATGGTTATATGTGAGGTGTCGAATCAGCGCCGGACTGACGCCGGCGCTGGCGGCATCACTTCTACATTACCGCTTTTTCTGCCTGACATGTGCCGGGTGCTGGGCACAAAATCATGCCGCATTGCAGCAACCGGCCAGCCTTGCGGCTGCCGGTTGCCCCTCCTTAGTGATCGGAAGCCTGGGCGGCACCGATACCGGTTTGGCTGCGCACGGTCAGGGCATCGAAAGCGGCCTGCTCGGACTTCGCACGCTTGCTGTTATCGAGCTTGGAGAAAACCCAGATCGCAACAAAGGCCAGCGGGATGGACAGAATGCCGGGGTTGGGGAAAGGCGTGATCGGCTCGGCAAAGCCCAGCACATCCACCCATACCGTCTGGCTCAGAACCACCCAGCCAGCCGCCGTTACCAGGCCCAGGAAACCGCCGATCGTTGCGCCGCGGGTGGTGCAGCCGCGCCAGGAGATCGACAGCACCAGCACCGGGAAGTTGGAGCTGGCCGCGATGGCAAAGGCCAGGCCCACCATGAAGGCCACGTTCTGGTTCTCGAAGATGATGCCCAGCAGAATGGCCAGCACCCCCAGCACGACGGTGGAAATACGCGAGATGCGGAACTGGTCACGCTCGGAAGCACGGCCCTTGGCAATCACGTTGGCATACAGGTCATGCGAAATCGCCGCAGCCCCAGCCAGCGTCAGGCCAGCCACCACCGCCACGATGGTCGCGAAGGTCACTGCCGCCAGGAAGCCCAGCAGCAAGCTGCCGCCAACCGCATTGGCCAAGTGCACGGCCACCATGTTGGTGCCGCCGATCAGGCTCTTGATGATGTCGAAGCTGCCATCCGGGCCGGTCTGGAAGAACTCAGGGTGACGCACCAGGAAGGCCACGGCGCCAAAGCCCAGAATAAAGGTCAGGATGTAGAAGTACCCCATGAAGGTACTGGCCCAAATCACCGACTTGCGCGCTTCCTTGGCATTGGCCACGGTGAAGAAACGCATCAGGATGTGCGGCAAGCCCGCGGTACCGAAGGCCAGCGCCAGGCCCAACGACAACGCGTTGATCGGGTTGCTGCTGACCGACGCGCCGGGGGACATGATGGCAATACCTGCCGGGTGGACACGAACCGCTTCAGCCACCATGGCGTTAGGATCCCAGCGGAAGGCCGCCAGCACCAGCACCGCCATCAGGGTTGCGCCGAACAGCATCAGCACGGCCTTGATGATCTGCACCCAGGTCGTGGCAGTCATGCCGCCGAAGGTCACATAAATCATCATCAGGGCGCCCACGATCAGAATCGCGAACTTGTACTCCAGACCGAACAGCAGCTGGATCAGCTTGCCTGCCCCGACCATCTGCGCGATCAGGTAGAGCGCGATGATGATGAGCGACGCGCTGGCCGCCAGAATGCGCATGGGCTTCTGTTCCAGGCGGAACGAGGTCACGTCGGCAAAGTTGTAGCGGCCCAGGTTGCGCAGGCGCTCGGCGATCAGGAACATCACCACCGGCCAGCCAAACAGGAAGCCGATGGCGTAGATCACGCCATCAAAGCCGCTGACATAAACCATGCCGATAATGCCCAGGAAGGACGCAGCGGAAAGGTAGTCGCCGGCAATCGCCAGGCCATTCTGGAAGCCGGTAATGCCGCCGCCAGCCGTATAGAAATCGGAGGTTGTCCGGGTGCGGCGCGCCGCCCAGTAGGTGATGAACATGGTCGCGGCGATGAACGCCAGGAACATGACAATGGCCGAGGTACTGGCCTGGCCCTGCGCCGCCCAGGCGGGCGATGAACAAGCCAGCGAAAGCAGTGTGGCAGTAAGCAGCTTCTTCATGACACATCCTTCACAATGGCTTCGATCAGCGGATCGAACACACGATTGGAAATGCTGACATACACAGCAATCAGCACCACGGCAATCACACACATCAACACACCGGAAGCCACGCCGATACTGAGCGTGTAGCCGGGTGCGATGGGCTGGCCGAACAGCACCGGATTGAATGCCAGTGTCAGCACGAAGCCTGCATAAAGAATGAGCGTGATGATGAAGAAGGTCATGCTGATGCGACTACGTTTTTGCAGCAGCTCCTGGTACTTCGGATGCCGCATTACGGCGGGCACAACGTCATTAGGTTGCATGTCGCCTGTCTCCTGTATTTTTTATTTGAGTCTCGGGATTTGCCATGCGCCCCACCGGAAAACGGCACGCGCCGGAAATCCTCTGATTGGCAATTTAGACCTCACTCAGCCAAGGGAACAGGCGACTTTGGTCGTACAGGAAAACCATGGGTCAATGGGCGCGGCGCGGCTCGCATTGCATCGCAACATGACACGACAATCAGTGATTCCGCCACTCTTGCGCCGCAGAGCGGGCAAACAGGTGCGAACGCAGCATGAAAGCCGCTGCTTGATTTACATCAAGCTTTCCTTAACTTCTAAGGGATTCCCCTGCCGCCTGGCCTGGGCACTTACCCTGCCCTGCCAGGCCGTCACACCCCGCGCAAAACGGCAAGGCCCCGGAAATGGAACACTGCAATCCAAATCCAGCCCTAGCCGCAAGGCATATTTGCCCTTACCTTCATGACATGGGCGCCATACCGCCACGCAGCCAGACCGCTGATATTTCCGGCGGATGTCCCTGGCAGCCCCCCCGGCTTTCGCCGCTTCTGGAGAACCCCGCATGAAACCTATCCTGTCGCTCCACGCCCCGCCCGCCGGCCATTGGGTCGGCGACGGTTTTCCCGTGCGCTCCCTCTTTACCTATAACGGCCTGGGCCAGCAGATCAATCCTTTTCTGCTGTTGGACTATGCCGGCCCCACGCATTTCGCGCCGACCACCGAACGGCGCGGCATCGGCCAGCATCCGCACCGCGGCTTTGAAACCGTCACCATCGTCTATCACGGCGAAGTCGAACACCGTGACTCCACGGGCGGCGGCGGCACGATAGGCCCCGGCGATGTGCAATGGATGACAGCGGCCTCCGGCATCCTGCACGAAGAGTTCCACGCGGCCTCATTCGCCCGCCAGGGCGGCCTGTTCGAAATGTTCCAGCTGTGGGTAAACCTGCCTGCCGCGCACAAGTCTGCGCAGCCGCGCTATCAGACCCTGGCCGGCGCCACCCTTCCCGTTCAGGCGCTGCCTGGTGGCGGCCACCTGCGTCTGATCGCAGGCGAACATGGCGGCGCACGCGGCCCGGCGCTGACCTTCTCTCCCATGAATGTCTGGGACGGCCGCATCGCCGCCGGTTCCACGGTAGATCTCACCCTGCCGGAAGGCCACATTGCCGCCGTCGTGACCCGGCGCGGCATCCTGCAGCTGAACGATGCGGCCACGCTGGACCAGGCGCATCTCGCCCATCTGGGGCTCACGGGCACCCAGTTGCGCCTGGGCAGCCGGGAGGGCGCCGACTTCCTGCTGCTCAGCGCGCCGCCATTAACCGAAACCGTCGTGGGGCACGGGCCGTTCGTCATGAACGATTCCGCCGAAATACGCCAGGCCTATGCCGATTTCCGCGCGGGCCGCTTCGGCCTGATGCCCGCCACGCACGCCTGACGCGCCCCCCGGTGCTCGCCGCGCCAGTGTTGGCGCGGCGCCGCATTCCCATCACAGCCCGTTGCAATGACACCGCAGCGCTGCGGCCAGGGCTGGCGCCTGGGCCAAGAACTACTACAATCCCCCCACACAGCCCTTCCTGCTGCAAACCTGCGGCGGGAAGATTCTGCGCCCGGCCAACGGGCGGAATGCAGTCACCCCGCCCCCTGGCCCGCGATCGGGCATCAGGCTGGCCGGTCGCAAAATCAACGGAAATCAAAGGCATTATGGGATTTGAACAACTTGCCGCGCTCAAGCGGGAGCTTGAACTGGCTGCCAAGGCTCAGGCCGACGCCCAGCCACAGCAACGCCGCGGCCAGCGCAAGGCGCCTGCTCGCGGCCCGAAGAGTGCCGCCAAAGGCCCTCGCCGCGACACGCCTCCGGCAGATCCGGTCGTTCTGACCATTGCCCGTCTGCAACGGCAATTCCCCAATGCCTTCCCGCGCAAGCCCGCCGATAAGGTGCCGCTCAAGCTGGGCATCCATAATGATCTGTATGCGCAAGGCGAAGCCCTGAAGCTGAGCCAGGAAGAACTGAAAGAAGCGGTCAAGACCTGGTGCCAGGGCAGCCGCTACTGGGCTTGCCTGACGGAAGGCGCGACGCGTGTCGATCTCGAAGGCACCGCCGCCGGCACAGTCACCGCGCCTGAAGCGCAGCGCGCCCGCCAACTGGCATGGCGCCAGCGCAATGAAGCCCGCAAGGCAGCCGCGGCCGCCCGCAAGCCCGCCGAAGCCGAAGGCAGCGCCGCCTCTGACGCAGCCGTTGACGCAGCAGCTGACGCAACCGCTGACACCGCCACGCCGCCCGCTGCCGCCCCGGCCGCCCCGGCCGCCGCACCTGAGGCCACGCCCGCCGTGCCAGCCCAGGCGGAAGCCGTCGGCCACGACGCTGCCCCGGATACCGCGCAATAACCCGGCCAGTCACTGGCGGGCTGCCGCAAGCAGCCCGCCATGACAAACACCGCTGACAGCACACCCGGCCTTTCCGCAGCGCGGCACCAGCCGGTTTTTCGAGGCAGGCCGGCAGCGCTGGCGCTATTGCGCCGCAGCCGCAGCGCCATCCTGCATCGTAAAGACAAACACATTGCGCCCCTGCTCGCGCCGGACGCTGGCGCTGCCGCCATGCATGCGCGCGACCGCCGCCACAATGGATAAACCCAAGCCGTGGTGCATATCGCTTTGCGCCCTGGAACTGTCGGCCCGGTAAAAGCGCTCGAACAAACGCGCCTCTATGTCCGGCGCAATGGCTGCGCCAGCGTTGGCCACTGCCGCTGTCACCACGCCCGCCTGCCGGTTCAGCAATACCTCCAGGCAACTGCCGGGCACCGCATGCCGCGCCGCATTCTGCAGCAGATTGCCCAGCGCGCGGTGAAACAGGCGGCGGTCTATGGACGCACGCGCATCGCCGCTCACCCTGACATCGACCTGGTGATCGGCAAACACCGGCTCCAGGTACTCCACCGTTTTCAAGGCTTCTTCGCGCAGCGACACATCGCTAAGATCAGCCGCACGCTGGCCGCTGCCCGCGCATGACAAAAACAGCATGTCATTGACGATTCCTGTCAGCCGCTCGATTTCCTCGATATTCGACTCCAGCAGGTTTTCCAGTTCTTCCACACTGCGGCGTTGCGCCAGCATGACTTGCGTTTGCCCCATCAGGTTGCCCAGCGGGGTGCGCAGTTCATGCGCCACATTGGCGTTGAAAGCCTCCAGCTGCTGCCAGGCCGCCTCCTGGCGCGCCAGCGCCCCATTGAAAGCTGTCGCCAGTTCGCACAGCTCTGCCGGTAACGCCGGCACATCCAGGCGCTGGCTGAAATTCCCTACCGGCAACTGGCGTGCCTGGGCGCTCAGGCGGCGCAAAGGCGCCAGCCCGAAACGCGCAATGCCATAGGCCAGCAGGGCAATCAGCAGCACCCCGACCAGGTAAGTCAGCACCATGCTCTGGCGGAATTTCCCGAGCGTCTGGAAATACGGCGTGCAATCCGACACGGTGACAAAGCGTATGGCCGGCCGTTCGCCATGGGCCGGGATCAGACGGGTAAATATCACCCAGGCCCGGCCGCCAGTCAGATTCGGAATGACGGAAATGCCTTCCGGTTTACCCAGCCACTCGGGCTGCGCCGGGCCGGAACCGAAGGTATAGGCAGGGGTGTCGCTCAGCACCCAATAACGGGTGCGGGAATCCCGCCCGCCCAGGTCTTCCAGCTTGCGGCGGACTGCCAGCCATTGGTCCGGCGTGCCGCTGGCGGCCAGCAAGGGATCCAAAAGCGAATGGCGAAATTCCAGCTCGCCGCTGATCTGCTCCAGCAGGGTGCGTTCCAGGTACCGGTACAGCCAGACCCCGCTGGCGGCGAACACCAGCGTGCCCAGCAAGATGAACATGCACACCAGCCGGCGGGTGATGGATGAACGGAATGAAAAAGATGAGGGGGATGCCGGGCGCTGCGCCCCGGCCTGGCGGTCAGGCCCGGGCGCGGCTGGCGGTGCCGTGACGGTCTTCATGCGCCCGGCTCCCCGCTCCGGCCGCTGGGCTCGCCCCGCTCTTCCAGCACATAACCCATGCCGCGCACCGTGTGCAGCAGCCGCGTTGCAAACGGCGCATCCACTTTGGCGCGCAAACGCTTCACCGCGACTTCCACCACATTGGCATCGCTATCGAAATTCATATCCCAGACCTGCTCCGCAATCATCAACTTGGACATGACCTCGCCCTCGTGGCGCGCCAGCAGGCTCAACAAGGCGAACTCCTTGGCTGTCAGATCCAGCCGCTGCCCGGCACGCGTCACCTTGCGCGCCAGCAAGTCCATATGCAGATCGCCGACCTGAAGACTGGTCGCATCCTGTTGCTGCGCCTCCGCGCCGCGGCGGCGGGCCAGGGCCTGCACACGCGCCACCAGTTCAGTAAAAGAAAAAGGCTTGGGCAGATAATCATCCGCCCCCAGGCGCAAACCGCGCACTCTGTCATTCACATCGCCGCGCGCCGACAGCATCAGCACCGGCGTGCACTTGCGCTGGCGCAAGGCGGCCAGCACCTGGAAACCATCCTGCAAAGGCAGCATGACATCCAGCACGACGACGTCATAGTCCTGCTCCAGCGCGCAGTGCAAACCATCGACCCCATTGTTGGCCATGTCCACGGTATATCCCTGCTCCGTCAGGCCACGGTACAGATAGGACGCGGTCTTTTCCTCATCTTCGACAATCAGCAAACGCACGCTTTCATTCTCCCTGGCGGCGCCCGGCACTCTCTGCCAGGCAACCGTGATTCTGCGTTAAAACTACCATGCAGCAGCCGTCAGGCCGCTGACCGCTGACTGACAAAAATGTCAGCCAGCGGTCATCTTCAGGTCAGAGCCGCCAGCCTAAGATGGCTGCCATTCCAAGTTTCATGGCGCCCGGAAGCGCCGCAACGAGATGTCCCATTCACGCAACGCCCAATACACCTCTTTCGCCAAGCTGCTGCACTGGCTGATCGCCCTGCTGATGCCCGGCATTCTAGCGCTGGGGTTCTATATGCAGGATCTGCCCTTTTCCCCAGGCAAGCTGGAACTCTACTCCTGGCATAAATGGCTGGGGGTAAGCGTGTTCCTGCTGGCGCTGGCGCGTATCGGCTATCGCCTGGGCCATCCGCCGCCTGTGTTGCCCGCGCACATGAACCGCCTGGAGCGCCTGGCGGCCCATGGCGGCCATCTCGTGCTGTACGCCCTGATGCTGGGCATACCCCTGTCTGGCTGGCTCATGAGTTCGGCCAAGGGTGTGCAAACTGTCTGGTTCGGCGTGCTGCCGCTGCCCGACCTGCTGGCACGCGACCGCGCCCTGGGCGCTACCCTGGCGCAAATCCACGCCTACCTGAATTTCGCTTTTCTCGGCATGCTGCTGCTGCATACCCTGGCAGCCCTGAAACACCAGTTCATCGACAAGGACGGCCTGCTGGCGCGCATGTTGCCGCGCTGCGCTTATGCCGCCGGAAAAAGGAGCCCCCAAGCATGAAAACACTGATCGCCGCGGCCGTTGCCGCCTTGCTGCCCTGGCACGCCATGGCAGCATCCTATCAGGATGTCGATGCGGACAAGAGCCAGATCCGCTTCCATTATTCGCAAATGGGCGTCGCCATGGATGGTGACTTCCCGCGCTTTGCCGGCAAGATCCAATTCGATCCGGCCAAGCCCGAACAAGGCAGCGCGTCGGTCGAGGTTTTCCTCGACAGCGTGGACACCGGCACCGACGAAGGCAATGACGAAGTCCGCACCGCTTCGTGGCTGGATGTTGGCGGCCACCCGGTCGCCAGCTTCACCACGACAGCCATCAAGGCCGTGGGCGACGGCAAGTACGAAGCCAGCGGCACCCTGAACATCAAAGGCAAAAGCCAGCCCGTGACCATCCCGGCCAGCTTCACCGAAAAAGATGGCCTGGGCATTTTCGAAGGCCGCTTCGATATCACCCGCGGCGACTACGGCATTGGCGAAGGCCCCTGGGCTGCCACCGATATCGTGGCCGGCCAGGTCGGCATTTCCTTCACCCTGAGCGCCCGCCCGGCCCCCTGACGCTGCCGGCCTTCGCCCTGAATTCCCGCCGCGCCGCGCCAGCCCAGCTGCCCGGGCCCGGCGCAACCCTTCACCCCAGCCTGGAAACGGCACCTGCCGTTTCCCCCCAACACGGAGCCACCATGAATTTTTCCCGCCTCAGCACCCGCCTCGGCCTGGCCGCTGCCCTGACCCTCGGCGCCACGCTGCCCGCCTTCGCCGCGCCTGTCACCTATGTGCTGGACGGCACCCATACGGCTGTCAGCTTCTCCTATCGCCATGTCGGCCTGAGCACCCAGACCAGCCGCTTCAACAATGCCACCGGCACCATCGTGCTCGACACAGCGGCCAAAACCGGCAAGGTAAACATCACCGTGGATACCCGTTCGGTGAATACCGGCCTGGAAAGCTTCAATGGCCATATCCAGGCCAAGGATTTCCTCGATACCGCCGCCTACCCCACCGCGACCTTCGTGTCCGATAAAGTCGTATTCGACGGCGAGCGCCCCGTGGCCATCGACGGCAAGCTGACCATCAAAGGCATCACCCAGGATGTCACCGTCACCATCGACGATGTCGTGCTGGCGGATCACCCGATGGCGAAAAAACCCGCGCTGGGCGCCGCCGGCAGCGTGAAACTGACGCGCTCGGAATTTGATATGGGCAAGTTTGTCCCGGTCAACAGCGATGAAGTCACGCTGCGCGTCACCCTGGAAGCCATCCAGCAATAAGCTGGCATGGACGGCGGCCAATTCCGGCCGCCGTCCTGCATCACGCTGGCCCAGGCGGTATGATGCCGAACCGTACCGGTATGCAACCGCTTTTATGACTCACCCCGCTCCATCCCCGTCTGGCGACAGCCAAGACAGCGCTCGCGCGCCCCATCTGCAACGCTCCCTCAAAACCCGCCACCTGACCATGATCGCCATCGGCGGCGCCATTGGCACCGGCCTGTTCGTGGCTTCGGGCGCGACCATTGCCCAAGTCGGCCCCGGCGGCGCCCTGCTGGCCTACGCGCTGATAGGCTGCATGGTGTATTTCATCATGACCAGCCTGGGCGAACTGGCGGCATTCATGCCGGTTTCCGGCTCTTTCGCCACCTACGGCGCGCGCTACGTCGAAGAGGGATTCGGCTTCGCGCTAGGCTGGAATTTCTGGTATTCCTGGGCCATTACCGTGGCTGTCGATCTGGTCGCGGCCCAACTGGTCATGGCTTACTGGCTGCCCGATGTGCCCGGCATTCTCTGGAGCGCCCTGTTTCTGGCGCTGATGTTCGGCCTGAATGCGATCTCCGTCAAAGGCTTTGGCGAAAGCGAGTTCTGGTTTGCGCTGATCAAGGTGGTGGCGGTGGTGATCTTCATCATCACTGGCCTGGCCATGCTGAGCGGCATCATCCATGGCGCCCAGGGCACTGGCGTGTCCAACTGGACCATCGGCGATGCGCCCTTCGCAGGCAATTTTGCCGCCATGGTAGGCGTCGCCATGATCGTGGCCTTTTCCTTCCAGGGCACGGAGCTGATTGGCGTGGCCGCCGGCGAGTCGGAAAACCCCAGGGTGAACATCCCCAAGGCCGCCAAACAGGTGTTCTGGCGCATCCTGCTGTTCTATGTGCTGGCGATTCTGGTGATAGGCCTGCTCATTCCCTACACCGACCCTCAGCTGCTGCGCAGTGACGTCACCGATGTCAGCGTCAGCCCCTTCACCCTGGTCTTCGAACGCGCGGGCCTGTTGTCGGCCGCAGCGGTCATGAATGCCGTCATCCTGACCTCGGTTCTCTCGGCAGGCAATTCCGGCATGTATGCCGCCACGCGCATGCTGTTCAATCTCGCCACCGAGGGAAAAGCGCCGCGCGCGCTGGCGCGCCTGACCCGCAACGGCGTTCCGCTGTACGCGCTGCTCGCCACCACAGCACTGGCCGCGCTGTGCTTCGTCAGTTCCATCTTCAGCCCCAAGGTCGTTTATATCTGGCTGCTCAATACCGCAGGCATGACAGAATTCATCGCCTGGATCAGTATCTCGGTCAGCCACTACCGGTTCCGCAAAGGCTACATCAAACGCGGCCTCAATCTGGACGACCTGCCGTATCGCGCCGGGCTGTTTCCCTTCGGGCCGATTTTCGCCTTCGTCCTGTGCCTCATCATTACGCTGGGGCAAAACTACAACGCCTTCCTGCAAGAGCGCATTGATTGGGTCGGCGCCATCGCCACTTATGTCGGCATTCCCTTGTTCCTGCTCATCTGGCTGGGTTACCGTCTGGCCAGGAAAACCCGCTTTGTCCGTTACTCGGAAATGACTTTCCCCAATGACGCCACACAGCCCTAAGCGCGCTGTTGCGCTGCCCCTGTTGCGCGTCTGATCACAGGCCGCACACGGAATAGGAAAAGCAGAGTACAATCGTTGGCTCTGCGCCCGTAGTTCAATGGATAGAATAGGAGTTTCCGAAGCTCTCGATACAGGTTCGATTCCTGTCGGGCGCGCCAGATTTCCCCTGGTGCTTGCGCAACAAGCCTGGTTCAGCCTGCTGGCAACTGGACCGGCAGCCGTCCACAACGGCAATCCAGGCTGATGACAGCATCAGAGATAAAAAACCCCGTTCGCGTTTGCCAACGGGGTTTTTTCATGGGGTGCCCACCGGCACCCCATCCGAGCAGCGCAATTCATGCCGCCCGCTCACTCAGTCCTGACCGTCAATGTGCGGCGCTGGCCCGCTTGCGGCGGCCCAAGCCCAGGCCTACCCCAACGACTAGCAGGGCGCCAGCCACACCTGCGCCAATATGCGTCAGGCTGGACGGTTCGCCGATATGGTTCTTGAGCACGGCATCGGTCAGCAGCATGCCGCCCGCCAGCCAGCCCAGCAAACCGGCGCCGAACACCACTACCAGCGGGAAACGGTCGATCAGCTTGAGCACCAGCGTGCTGCCCCAGATAATGATGGGAACGCTGACCAGCAACCCGAAGACCACCAGGCCCAGCTGATGATCGGCATGCGCGCCCTGGGCCGCGCCAGCAATGGCGATGACGTTATCCAGGCTCATGACCAGGTCGGCAATGATGATGGTCTTGACCGCGGCAAACACTGAAGCGCCGCCTGTGATCTTGCCGTGCGCGTCGTCCTCGGGGATCAGCAGCTTGATACCGATCCAGACCAGCAGCACCGCGCCGACTATCTTCAGGAACGGCACTTCCAGCAAGGTCAGCGCAAAAGCGATCAAGGCAACGCGCAGCACGATCGCGCCAGCCGTTCCCCACAGAATACCCTTCATGCGCTTGTCCGCCGGCAGGTTGCGGCAAGCCAGCGCAATGACCACGGCGTTGTCGCCGCCCAGCAGAATATCAATCAAGATAATCTGGAAAACGGCAGCCCAGCTCAGGGTCTGAAAAAATTCCAGCATGGTTCGTCTATCCTCAAAACAGGCAATTCATTAATCTGAAAACCAGATCGGAACTTTTGCCTTTCCGCATGGTGACACCCGGAAACAAAAATGGCCCGATCCACCAGGACCAGGCCACATGCTGAAGAGGGTTTTTCACGCACGAACCTTGCCCTTACGGCAAGGTCTTGCTTGCGGCATAAATGCCGCCCGGACACCGGGATAAAGGCCAAGACACAGGCAGTTATCCGTCATGACGATGACTCGGAGGTAAGCTACTCCCCTTGATGGGGCTGAGTATAGCTCACTTCGCCGCGCTGCTGCGCAACTTCTGCAACGTGCGCCCGCAACCAGCGATGCACGGGGTCATCCTGATGCCGCTGATGCCACACCATATACATGGGCATTGATGGCGTTTCCAGGGGCAGCGGCGCCGTCGCCAGGCCCCGCAAGGCCCCCACCGCCAGCAAGGAAGGCGCTGTCGCGATCCACGGGCCGCCATGCAGCATCGCCCCCAGCGCCGCCATGCCTGGCACCGTCGCCACAAAACGGCGCTGCACGCCTTTGCGCAGCATCCATTCGTCGATATCCAGCATGCGCCGGGGTTCGTACAGCACCGTCACATGCTCGGCGGCCCGGTAGGCCTTCATGCTGGCGGGCGCCGCACACAGGGCCGCGTCATAGAAGATGCAATAACGATCTTCAAACAGGCGCTTCTGGTAAATATCATCCCCCAGCGGCGGACGCGGCGTAATCAGCAAATCGCAATGCTGCTCGCGCAGCACGGCAGGCGTGGGCGCGCCAGAAGGCACCACATGCAGGCTCACGCCGGGCGCCTGCTCACGCAAGCGCCGCAACAGCGCGGGAAGCAGCACATCGCGCTGCAAATCATTGGCCGCGATGGTCAGGCTCATGTTCAGGCGTGCCGGCTCGAAGCCTGCCGCCAGCGTGAAATGCCGCAACTCATCCAACAGGCCCCGGGCGCGCTCCGCCAGCACGCCAGCCATGGCGGTCGGCGCGATGCCGCGGCCGGATTTGACGAACAGCGCATCACCGGCAATGGCGCGCAGTTTGTCCAGCCCGTGGCTGACGGCGGACTGCGTGACCCCCAGACGCTGCGCCGCGCGGGTGACGGAACCTTCCTCATACACCACCCATAGCAACTGCAACAACCTGCCATCCAGGTCCAAATGATCGAAATCGTTCATGGGTTTCATGACTGAACCGGCCTTTATCCATACTGCTAATAAGGGAATACTGATGCCATTATCCCCTTGCGGAGGCAGGCATGTCACACGAAATTCCAGGTACCAAATTGTTCGACGGCGAATTGGCCATGCGCGGCTACGCGCTGAACAAGATGTGTTTTTCCTTCAACGATGCGGCCAACCGTGCTGCCTTTCTCGCTGACGAAGACGCTTACTGTGCCAGCTATGGGCTGAATGAAGCCCAGCGGGACGCCATCCGCAACCGCAATGTGCTGCAACTGATAGACGCTGGCGGCAATGTCTATTACCTGGCGAAGTTCGCCGGCATCCTGAAACTCGATGTGCAGGATCTGGGCGCCCAGCAAACCGGCATGACCAAAGAAGCATTCAAGGCCAAATTGCTGGCCTATGCCAAGGACTGAGCCCCTTTCCCGCAGACACAAGATACAAGGACATTCATCATGGCAACCATCGTCGGCGGCATTCTGACTTCACACGTTCCCGCTATCGGCCGCGCCATCGCGCAGGAACTGCAACAAGACCCTTACTGGAAACCCTTTTTCGACGGTTTTCCGCCAGTGCGCGAGTGGCTGGCCCGCCAGCGCCCGGACGTCGTCGTCGTGTTCTACAACGACCACGGCCTGAACTTCTTTCTCGACAAAATGCCGACCTTCGCCATCGGCGCCGCGCCGTTCTACAACAACGCGGACGAAGGCTGGGGCATTCCCCAGGTGCCGGAATTCAAGGGCGAGCAGACCTTGTCGTGGCATCTGATCGAAGCGCTGGTCGCCAATGAATTCGACCCTGTCTCCTGTCAGGAGATGCTGGTCGATCACGCTTTCACCTTGCCCATGGCCTTGCTCTGGCCCGACCAGAAGTGGCCTGTCACGGTGGTCCCCGTCAACATCAATACTGTGCAGTTCCCGCTGCCCTCGGCCAAGCGTTGCTACGACCTGGGCGCGACCATCGGCCAGGCCGTGCGCAACTGGGATAGCAACAAGCGCGTGGCCTTCCTGGGCACTGGCGGCCTGTCGCACCAGCTTGATGGCGAACGCGCCGGTTTCATCAACAAGAATTTCGATCTGGAATTCATGGACAGCCTGGTCAAGGATCCGCGCTGGGCCACGCAGTTCAGTATTCATGAACTGGTGGAACGCGCGGGCACCCAAGGCATAGAACTGCTGATGTGGCTGGCCACGCGCGGCGCCCTGGGCGAACAAGTGCGTGAAGTTCACCGCAACTATCACATCCCGATTTCCAACACGGCCTCCGGCGTGCAACTGCTGGAGCCGCTTGACTGATTTTTAACGCCAGGTGCCTCCTCATCCGGCCCCAGGCCAGTCATGGCCTGGTTTTTCGCCAGACACAGCTGTGTCTGGCTTTTTTTTGGCCGTTGCGCCGCTTGCCCTGCCCAGCTCGGCCCGGCCCGGCCCGGCCCGGCCCGGCAACTATTCCGCAAACACATCCGTGATCAAGCGCCGGAACCAGACATTCCTGGGGGCCTGCTGGAAACGGGCATGCCAGTATTGCTTCAGGTCGTAGCGCGCAATATCTATCGGCGGCTCTATGGTCTGCACATTGACGCTGTGCGCATACAGATCCGCCACGGTGCGCGGCAGCACCACCACCAGGTCGGATTGCTCGATCAGCGAAGGCACGCTCATGTAGTGCGCCGTTTTCAGGACCACATTCAGACGGACCCCGGTGCTGGCCAGATAGGCATCAAACATTTCCTGGCGCCGGGTGCCATCACGCACTTGCAGATGGTCGGCAGCGCAGAAATCCGCCATGGACAGGCGCTCGCCCGCAAACGGATGGCCTTCGCGCAGCATGCAGGTCAGCTCGTGGGAAAAGAGACGCTGCTGGTAGATATGCGGGTCGTTCAGATCCGGGAAATAGCCCAAAACAGCATCCACCTTGCCGTCGTGCAGATGCTCAGTCAGAGCATCCGCATCCAGGCTGATGGTGCGCAGCCTGGCCTTGGGCGCGGCGCGGCGCAGCTGCTCGAATAAGGCCGGCAAAAAGACGATCTCGCCTACTTCACTCAGGCACAGGACAAACTCATGTTCGGTCTGGGCAGGGTCGAACTGCGGCCCCCGCAAGATATCGCGGTCGATGATTTCCAGCACTTCGCGGGTGCGTTCTATCACCCCCAGCGCCCGGGGCGTGGCTTCCATGCGCGCGCCCGAACGGATGAACAGCGGGTCGCCCAGCGAATGGCGCAAGCGCGCAAGCGCCGCGCTGGCCGCCGGCTGGCTGATGCCCAGCTGTTTGGCCGCCGCCGTGACATTGCCCGTCTCATAAATGGCAAGCAGGACGCGGAGCAGATTGAGGTCGGTACGGGGAACCATAAGCAAATCAAATAGTGCGAATAAACAGAAGCGGCTTTTCTGATTAGAAGGCAACTGCCAGAATGAGTCCACTAAAAAAGCAATCAAGGAGCAGACAAATGATCAATCTGCACGACATACGCTATGTCCGCCTTGGCACTAAAAATCTCGGAGACGCACGCAGCTACGCAACCGAAATCCTCGGTCTGCAGGTTGCCCGGGAGGCCAATGGCGCGATTTACTTCCGGTCCGATGACCGGGACCACACACTGTGCTATTACGAAGGCGACCCCAACGAAACCACGACGGCATTCGAGGTGACTTCGTCCGACGAGCTGGAAAGCGCTGCCATTCTGCTGGAACAGAACAAATTCCAGGTCGTGCACGGCACGCGTGCGGATGCCGAAGTCCGCTACGTCGATGATCTGATCCGCTTTCAGGACCCCAGCGGCAACAATATCGAACTGGTGTTGCGCCCGCAAGCCAGCGGCCGGCGCTATTTTGCCAGCCGTGATGCCGGTATTACCGGCTTCAGCCATATCGGCCTGCGCACCATGGATGCGCGCCGCGATGAGCAATTCTGGACAGGCCTGGCCAGCGCCCGCGTCAGCGACCGCATCGGCGAAGCGCCGTTGCTGCGCATTGACGAAGTGCACCACAAGATCGCCCTGTTCCCGTCCAAGCACCCTGGCGTGCAGCACATCAATCACCAGGTCGAAAGCATCGACGACGTGATGCGCGCTTACTATTTCCTGCTGTCCCGCGGCGTCAAGATCCTCTTCGGCCCGGGCCGTCACCCGACTTCCGGCGCCGTCTTCCTGTATTTCGAAGGCCCGGACGGCATGACCTACGAGTATTCCACCGGGGTCAGCCATATCAGCCCGGAGCAGGAAGCCACCCACCAGCCGCGCCAGTTCCCCGGCATTCCTGAATCCTTCTGCATGTGGGGCGCCAAGCCGGACATCCCGGAGTTCCGTTCATGAGCCCGCTGCCCGCCGCAAGCGCGGCCCAGCAGCGCGACGTCCGCATGGCGGCGCGCGCCTTGTCGCGCGCCGGGCTGGCCCATGCCTATGGCCATTGCAGCCTGCGGCTGAACGCCGATTATTTCCTGGTCTGCGCAGCCAAGCCCATGGGGCTGATCCTGCCTGGCGATGAAGGCACCCTGGTGCCTGTGCGCGGCGAGCTGCCCGAAGGCGTGCTGGGCGAAGTCCGCATCCACCAGCAAATCTACCAGCGCCGTGACGATATCGGCGCCGTCATCCGTAGCATGCCGCCCCAGCTCATGGCGTTGTCCTGTGCTGGCCTGACGCCGCAGCCGCGGCACGGCATGGGCACCTATTTCCAGCCCGGCATTCCGCTCTGGGACGATGTGCAATTACTGCGCACCGATGAGCAGGCCAGTGCCCTGGGCGAACTGTTCGGCGCCGGCAAAGCGCTGGCCATGCGCGGCAATGGCGCCATCGTCGCAGGCGATTCGCTGGTCGAAGCGCTGACGCTGACCTGGTATCTGGAAGACGCCGCGCGCATTGAATTGACGCTGCGCAGCGCCGGCCTTGAACAGGGCCGTCCGGCCCTGGATGCCCAGACCTGCGCCCAGCGCGCCACCCGCAATGGCCGGATTTACGAACGCATGTGGGATTACCTCACGGTGGGCGACCCCGAAGCGGCCTGACGCCCGCCCCCGCCCTGCCCGGCCTGGTGAGATCACCTGGCCGGCCATCGCAATGGCCTGAATCCATAGATCAGCAACACAAAGGAATACAGTATGTCTGCCAAAGAATTCCGTCACTTCATCAATGGCGAGTGGGTCTCCAGCCCCCGCACTTTCGAAAACCGCAACCCGGCCGACAATAGCCTGGTCGGCATGATCCATGAAGCCGGCGAACAGGAAGTCGATGCTGCCGTGCGCGCTGCCCGCGCCGCGCTGCGCGGCCCCTGGGGCAAGATGACCGTCGCGCAACGCATGGAACTGTTGCACAAGGTCGCCGATGGCATCCAGCGCCGCCATGCCGAATTCCTGGCAGCCGAAGTGGCCGATACCGGCAAACCCGTCCATCTGGCCGGCCATCTGGACATTCCGCGCGGCGCGGCGAACTTCAAGGTCTTCGCTGACCTGATGAAGAACGTGCCGACTGAAAGCTTCATGATGGACACGCCTGACGGCGGCAAGGCCGTGAACTACGCGGTGCGCGCGCCGCGCGGCGTGATCGCCGTGGTCTGTCCCTGGAACCTGCCGCTGCTGCTGATGACCTGGAAGGTCGGCCCGGCGCTGGCCTGCGGCAATACGGTAGTCGTCAAACCTTCGGAAGAAACCCCTGCCACCGCGACGCTGCTGGGCGAAGTCATGAATGAAGCCGGTATTCCGCCGGGCGTCTATAACGTGGTGCATGGCTTCGGCGGCGACTCCGCCGGCGCCTTCCTGACCGCGCACCCGGACGTCGATGGCGTGACTTTCACGGGCGAAACCCGTACCGGCGAAATCATCACTAAGGCGGCTGCCAAGGGTATCCGCCCGGTCTCGCTGGAACTGGGCGGCAAGAACGCCGGTATCGTGTTCGCGGATGCCGACCTGGAAAAGACCATCAAGGGCCTGGGCCGCGCCGTGTTCGAGAACAGCGGCCAGGTTTGCCTGGGCACCGAGCGCATCTACGTTCAGCGCCCGCTGTTCGAACGCTTCGTTGCCGAATTCAAGGCCTACGCGGCCAGCATCCGCATTGGCGATCCGCAGAACCCGGATACCCAAATGGGCCCGGTGGTGTCCCTGGGGCACCGCGAAAAAATCCTGTCCTACTGCCGCCAGGCCGTTGCTGACGGCGCCACCGTGGTGCACGGCGGCAAGGTTCCCGAGATGCCCGCCCACCTGGCCGAAGGCGCCTGGTTCGAGCCGACCATCTGGACCGGCCTGCCGGAATCTTCCGCCGTCGTGCGTGAGGAAATCTTCGGGCCGTGCTGCCATATCGCCCCCTTCGATACGGAAGAAGAAGTAATCGAACTGGCCAATGACACGCCGTATGGCCTGGCAGCCAGCGTCTGGACCACCGACCTGCAAGTCGCGCACCGCATGGGCAGCGCGCTGGAAGTCGGCGTGTGCTGGATCAACTCCTGGTTCCTGCGCGACCTGCGCACGGCTTTCGGCGGCGCCAAGCAATCCGGCATCGGCCGCGAAGGCGGTGTGCATTCGCTGGAGTTCTACACCGAGCTGCGCAACGTCTGCGTGCGTCTGTGAGACCGGCATGCTGAACTCCCAACACATCCAGGCACTGGGCCAGGAACTGCACCTGGCGCTGAGTATGCGCCAGGCCGTGGCGCCGCTGACCGAATCGCATCCGGACATGACGCTGGCGCAGGCCTATGAAGTCCAGCAAGCTATGCTGGCGCCACGCCTGGCGGCCGGCGCCCGCATCATCGGCAAGAAAATAGGTGTCACCAGCAAGGTCGTCATGGATATGCTGAAAGTTGACCAGCCCGATTTCGGCATGCTGCTGTCCGACATGCTGTATGACGACGGCGCCAGCATCCCCGCCAGCAGCCTCATTGCACCCAAGGCCGAAGGCGAAATCGCCTTCGTGCTCAAGCATGCGCTGCGCGGCCCGGGCGTGACCGTGGCCGATGTGCTGCGCGCCACCGCTTATGTCATGCCCTGCTTCGAAATCGTCGATTCGCGCATCCGCGACTGGAAGATCAAGATCCAGGACACCGTGGCCGATAACGCCTCGGCCGGCGTGTTCGTGCTGGGCGACCGCGGCGCCGATCCGCGTGATGTGGATCTGGCCTGCGTCGGCATGACGCTGGAAAAGAACGGCGAGATCGTCGCCACCGGCGCCGGCGCTGCCGCGCTGGGCCATCCGGCCAATGCTGTGGCCTGGCTGGCCAATACCCTGGGACAACTGGGTATTGCCCTGGAACCGGGCGAAGTCATCTTGTCCGGCTCCCTGGCCGCCATGGTGCCGGTGCAGGCCGGCGACCATCTGCGCATCAGTCTGGGCGGCATAGGCGCTGCCTCCGTCCGTTTTGCTTGAAGGAATGCATCATGAAACTCTCCGCTGACACCATTACCCAACTGGCCGAACACCTGGAACAGGCCGAGCTGACGCGCACGGAAGTGACCAAGATCACCGAAGCCCATCCCGACATGGACTGGGACGATGCCTACGCGATCCAGAACGCCATCCGCCAGCGCAAGGAAGCCCGCGGCGTGCGTATCGCCGGTCTGAAAATGGGCCTGACGTCCTTTGCCAAAATGCGGCAAATGGGCGTGACCGAACCCATCCATGGCTTCCTGACCGACTACGGTTCCTGCCTGGAAGGGTCGGCCATTGATGTCGATACCCTGATCCACCCCAAGGTCGAAGCCGAAATCGCCTTTGTCCTGAAGCATCCGCTCAAGGGGCCGGGCTGTCATATCGGCGACGTGCTGGCCGCGACCGATTTCGTGTTGCCCGCCGTTGAAGTCATTGACTCGCGCTACAAGAATTTCAACTTCGATCTGAAGAGCGTGATCGCGGACAATACTTCCTCGGCGCGTTTCGTGACTGGCGGCCAGATGGCCGGCGTCGAAGGCCTGGATCTGAAATGCCTGGGCGTCGTGCTGGAAAAGAACGGCGAAGTGGTCGCCACCGGCGCTGGCGCCGCTGTACTGGGCCACCCGGCGCAAAGCGTTGCGATGCTGGCCAACATGCTGGGCGCGCAAGGCCGCGAAATTCCGGCAGGCACCTTCATCATGACTGGCGGCATCACCGAAGCCATTGCTGTGGCCGCGGGCGATTGCGTCACGGTGCGCTACCAGCATCTGGGCAGCGTTTCCATGCGTTTTGTTTCCGGCAGCAAACCTGCCTGACCCTGGACACCGCCGCCATGCCCATCGCCATGATCCACATTGCCGCCGGCCGCAGCGAAGAGGCCAAGCGCGCATTGCTGAGCAATGTCACCGAAGCCATCGCCCGCAGCCTGGATGCTCCCATCGCCAGCGTGCGCGTATTGCTGCAGGAAGTGCCGGAAACCCAATGGGCATCCGGCGGTGTCACGCTGGCTGAACGCCACCAGGCGAGCGGCTGACAGCCGCCCGCAAGCCCCCTTAACTTTGCCAGGACAGACTAGCGCCATCAAGAACAAAACCGATCTACCATCCGCCCCGCGCGTCCGGCCCCGGACTGTGCCGCGCCGGGCAGATGAACGTCCCGGCCTGGAATCCGGAGGCGTCGTTTGCCTGGCCCGGCCACTGCGTGAATGCAATGGCCGGGCTGGCATGTTTTCCCGGCCCGACCAACACCGGACACAAAATACCCCCACTGACTTAACACTATCCCGCAGCACGCAGTCCCTGAGCAGTATCTGAAAACCCATAAAAAACCCCTGCGCAATGACAGACAGGCGGTAAAAAAAGAACCGAGCAACGAGGAGACACCATGAGCCAGAACACCGCCAGAATTGGCGACATCATCGACAACGCGAGAATCTCGCCCTTTCAGATCATTATTCTTTCCCTGTGTTTCCTTATCGTCCTGGTGGATGGTTTCGATACCGCCGTCATCGGCTATATCGCGCCTTCTTTGCGTGAGGAATGGGGTCTTCAGGCCGCGCAGCTTTCCCCCGCCTTCGGCGCCGGGCTGATCGGCCTGATGGTCGGCAGCCTGATTTTCGGGCCAGTCGCCGACGCCATCGGCCGCAAACGCGTGCTGCTGGTTTCCGTTCTGATCTTCGGCCTGGGCACCCTGGCCACGGCTTATGCCCACTCCATCGAATCCCTGACCGTTCTGCGATTCCTGACCGGTATCGGCCTGGGCGGCGCCATGCCGACCTGCATTACGCTCAGTTCCGAGTATTCGCCCGCACGCCGCCGCATGATTATGGTGACCCTGAGCTGGAGCGGCTTTACTGCCGGCCTGGCGCTGGGCGGCCTGCTGGCTGGCCAGATCATTCCCGCCTACGGCTGGCGTGGTGTGCTGATGTTCGGCGGCGCCGTGCCGCTGCTGATGCTGCCGCTGCTGGCCTGGCTGATGCCTGAATCGGTGCGTTTCCTGGCGTCCAGCCCCAAGCATGCCGACGCCCTGCATAAAGTCGTGCAACGCATCACCGGCAAATCCTGGCAAGGCGTCACGATCCTGGACGATGAGCGCCCCGCGCAAAGCCGCTCCCCCGTCAGCAATCTGTTCGCGGAAGGCCGCACGCTCCAGACGCTGCTGCTGTGGGTGGCCTTCTTCTGCTCGCTGTTCGTGTTCTATCTGCTGACCAGCTGGCTGCCGACCATTCTGAAGGATGCGGGCTATGACATTGCCCATGCCTCGCGTATCGGCGCCATGGTGCCGCTGGGCGGCACGGTGGGCGCCATTCTGATGGCCCTGCTGATGGATCGCGTCGGCCCTTACCGCGTGCTGGCCCTGTCGTACCTGGGCGCTGCCGTCATCATCGCGCTGACTGGCTACATGATGGGCGATATTTATGAATTGGCTGCCGCCGTCTTCCTGATCGGTTTCGGTGTCGCCGGCGCGCAGAATGGCCTGAACCTGGTTTCCGCCACGATTTACCCCACGACGGCCCGCGTCACCGGTGTCAGCTACGCAATGGCCAGCGGCCGCTTCGGTTCCATCGTCGGCTCCATGCTGGGCGCCTGGATGATTGCCTCTGCCGGTTCATCGCAAGTGTTTTTCCACTGGCTCGCGCTGCCGGTGCTGATCGGTTCGGCTGCCATCTTCGTGCTGTACCGCATGAGCCTGGCCCGCCGCCGCAACCTGCCTGGCACGGTGCCTGCCGCTCACCACTCCTGATAGGCTGTCCGGGGCGGCATAGCGCTTGCCGCCCCTTGCGCTCTTCCTCCTGCTGTCCGCCGGCCTGGCCGGCGGTCCGCTTGCCAAGGCGTTTGCCAGACTCGCCCTTCCTCGCCCTTCCTCCCCCTGCTCTCCGCTCTGCTGGCTCCTGCCTTTCTGCCTGCGCGCCTTCCGGCCTTCCTTCCCGCCCGGCCTCCTCCTCTTTCCCCGCAATCACCAGGCCTGCCCGCACCGGCGGCTTTGCTGCGCCTTTCCGGCTTATTCCGGCGGTTTTCTTCTATATAACAACACGATACTAAGAAGCCCTAGGGAAAACCCTTGCATGAATTCAGGGTTTTCCCTATAATTCGTCTCAAGGGTTTTCCCTAGGTCATATAGAAGTCTGTCTTATCCAAGACCGCACTGTATGACACATCACAAACAATAAGGAGCCGCCACCATGACCAAGCAAACCAACACCGAACTGTATTCCGACATCCGCATGACCGACTCGCTGGAGCGTGCGCTGCTGCAACGCGCCATGCTGGATGAAATCGACGCTCAACGCGCCGAAGCCATGCGCGCCATGTTCCGCGCCATCGGCAATGGCGTGAACCGCACGTTCAAGGCTGTTTTCAACACCATCGTCGAAGCGCGCAAGCATCAAGCCCGCGCCGCATTGCGCAGCAGCATGGCCCGCTCGGCCAGCCTTCACGGCAAAGCAGCATAATTCCACGCGGCTCCCTGTAGTACCTGCCCGCAGCAGGCACATGCTGCGGCAGCGCGCTGCTTGCAATCGCGCTGTCTGACGCAGGCCCGTGCGGTAAGAAAAAAGCCCGGTTTCCTTCTGGAAACCGGGCTTTTTCATATTCAAGCGGCAAGCACTCAGGCCGGCACACCCCCCGCCTGGGCATGGCGCGCGCCATAACGCGCCGCCATACGGTTGGCCGCCATTTCCAGTGCCGAACACAGCAGGAAATACACAAAAGCCACGAACAGGTAGATTTCCAGCGGATAAATCATCGTGCGGTTACTGACTTGCGTGGCGACAAATGACAGCTCCGCTACTCCCACGACATAGGCCAGCGACGTATCCTTGATCAAGGCCACCCACTGATTAATGAAAGAAGGCGCCATGATGGGCAAGGCCTGGGGTAACACCACAAAACGCAAGGTTTCCCACACGCTCAGCCCAAGCGAACGCGACGCCTCCCACTGGCCTGCCGGCAGGCTGCGTATGCCGGCCGCCACGGAATGCGCCAGATACGCGCCGCCTATCAGCGACAGCGCCGCCACAACCGTCACCAGTTTGGGGATATCCACCTGGAACAGCATGGGCAGCAGGAAATACACCCAGAAAATCAGCATCAAAACGGGAATGGCCCGCAGAAAACCGATAAGCAGCGTTAACAGACCATGCAGCGGGCCGCGCCCCAATGCCAGCGCCATGCCCAGAAACAGGCCCAGAATACTGGCCGCCAGACCAGACAGCAGGCTAAGCAGCAGCGTCAGCGACAAGCCGCCCAGCGGGCCATAGGGATAGGCCCCCACCAGGAAATACAGCCAGTTGTTGGCAATGACACTGAAATCCATGCTTTATCCATTTCCCGCCGCGCCAGTACCGGCCGGGCGGCAGCTTCAATAACCTTGGGTGACACTCATGAGGCCGCGCCGCAGCCTTTCAGGGAACGGCAATGCGTTTTCTCATGGCACGGCGTCACGTTTTCAAACGATAACGATGCTGCATCCAGTAACCCACCGCTTCGATCACGGCAATAATCGCGATATACAACAGAGTGGCCACGCCAAAGGCCTGAAAGGTCTTGAACGTTTCGGTTTCTACCTGGCGTGACGCGTAAGACAATTCCGCCAGCCCTATGGCCATGGTCAGCGAGGAATTCTTGACTGCGTTCATGTATTGCCCCAGCAAGGGCGGCAAGGACACCCGGAATGCCTGCGGCAGCACAATCCGGCGCCAGATATCACGCCCCGGCAAGCCCAGCGCCCGCCCGGCTTCCCACTGCCCATGCGGCACCGCCTGGATGCCGGCGCGCAGTTCTTCAGCAATGAAAGCGGTGGTGTAGAGCGTCAGCCCCCACCAGCCGGCCAGAAACTCGAAGCTCGGCCATTGCACGCCAAAGATGCCGAATTCAAAACGATGCACGCTATTGAGCCAAAGCATCCAGGATTGCGGCAGCAATGCCGACACCCCGAAATACCAGAAAAATAGCTGCACCAGCAGCGGCGTATTACGAAAGAAGCTCAGTCCCAGCGATACCGGCAGCCGTACTGCGCGCCAGCGCGAATAACGTGCCAGGCACAACACGGCGCCCAGCACCGTGGCTGCAACACAGGCCATCAGGGACAGCAGCAGGGTGACCTTGAAGCCCTCAAAGAGCCAATCGAGATATTTGGGCGCGAGCCAGTCTGCAAACATGGGCGAGGAAAAATCAGGCGGCCCTGCCGCCTTGCATGGCGAGGGCCAGAAAACAAACCGTGTATGACATAAGCGCAAGATGCCTGCGTGCGATTGTACCGGCAGGCTGGCAGCAGCCCGCGGCACAATCACACGCAGGCCCGGACAGTCTGGATACCGTCCGGGCCTGCATCAGTGGCCGGGCAGACTCAGCCGCCAGGCACAGCGAATCGGTGCCGCATCAGCAATCAGGGCTGCTTGTCGCCGATACGATAGATGCGGGTCAGCGGGGTTTTGGTTTCCGGGCCGAACCAGGCATCATAGATTTCCTGGGCCTTGCCGCCTTGCTCAAGCTCCACCAGCGTCTCATCGACAAAAGCCTTCAGGCTGTCTTCACCCTTGGGAATGCCCACACCAATCAAATCGCTGGAGATCGCGAATGCCGGGATTTCCCAGGTTTCCTTGTCCGGCACATTGGCCAGCAGGCCGATCAGCTTGGGGCCGTCCTGCGTGATGGCCTGCACGTTGCCATTGCGCAGCGCGGTGAAGGCAAACGGCGTATCGTCATAGGCCACGATGGTGGCGCCGGGATACTTTTCGCGCAGCACGATTTCATTGACCGTGCCCTTATCCACGCCCACACGCAGCGAATTCAGCTGATCGGGCGAGGTCAACGTCCCCTTGCGGGCGATGAACTGGGTGCCGGAAGCAAAATACGGAATGCTGAAATCCAC
Organism: Kerstersia sp.; assembly: GCF_052103615.1. NCBI lineage: Bacteria > Pseudomonadati > Pseudomonadota > Betaproteobacteria > Burkholderiales > Alcaligenaceae > Kerstersia > Kerstersia sp. The sequence goes on from NZ_JBQEKA010000001.1 coordinate 71,136, forward strand.
CTGTTTGGCGCGCTCTTCGGTGATGGTGAAGTTGGCCAGCACCAGATCCACCTTATTGGAAGTCAGCAGCGGCACGCGGTTGGCCGGGTTGGTCGGCACGATTTCCAGCTTGACGCCCAGCTTGTCAGCAAAAGCCTTGCCGAAATCCACATCCAGGCCAGAGATCTGGCGGCTCTTCTCATCCACAAAGCCAAACGGGGGGTTGCTGTCGAAAGCGGCGACTTTCAGGACGCCCGCCTTTTTGATGTCATCCAGGCGATCCGCATGCGCCAGACCGGCGACCAGGGCCAGGGACAGCGCAGCCACGGCTTTCAAAGTCTTTTTCATCTCAATCTGCTCCAAAGTTGCGCCATGCGCTCGCTGGGGAAAACCCGCAGGGCTTGGCATGGGTGTTATATAAACACGGCTTCTTAAAACCAGGATATACAGAATTTATTATTACTTATTCTTTATGGAAATAAAGAAACCCCAGCTGCGCGCAATGCCGCGCCAGGGCGAAAAAAAGCCGCAGCGGCAAGCGCGCTGCGGCGGGCAAATCAGACTCCGGCTCAAAGCTGTGCCGGGCTTCACACCCGGCTCAGCCTCAGCCCCGGATTCAGGGCACAGGCGTTGGCAAAGGCCGCCCTTCCAGATGCGCTTGCATATTGGCAAACACCAGATCGCTCATTGCCTTGCGCGTCTGCGTGGTCGCGCTGGCCGAATGCGGTGTCAGCACCACGTTAGGCAAGGCGCACAGCGCTTGCGGCACCTGCGGCTCATGCGCATAGACATCCAGCGCCGCGCCGCCCAAACGCCCTTGCTGCAAGGCAGAGATCAAGGCAGCCTCATCCACCACCGAGCCGCGCGCAATATTGATCAAGCGGCCACCCGGCCCCAGGGCGTCCAGCACTTCCGCGCTGATCAGCCCCTGCGTGCTCGCGCCGCCATAGGTGCACACCACCAGAAAATCAACGTCCCTGGCCAAGGCCAGCAAGGAAGGCTCGTAACGCCAGCTGACATCTGCCGCCTGGCGCCGCGCGGTGTAGCTCACCTCCATGGAGAAGGCTGCCGCCCGCTCCGCCACGGCACGGCCGATACGGCCCATGCCAACCACGCCCAATTTTTGCCGCGATACCTTGAAAGACCAGGGGAACGGACCTTCCTGCCAGCGCTGCGCGCGCACGAAGGCATCGGCCTCCACCACCCGGCGGGCCTGCGCCAGCAACAGCGCAAACGCCATATCGGCCACGTCATCCGTGAGCACATCCGGGGTATGGGTCACGGCAATACCGCGCGCCCGTGCCGCCGCGACATCCACGCCGTCATAGCCGACACCGAACACCACGATCAGCTCCAGCGCCGGCAACTGATCCAGCAAGGCAGCCCGAATCGTGGATTCACCATTGGCAACCAGAATGCGAATGCGGGATGCCGCCTCGCCCAGCGACCCCGGAGCCGCATCTTCGCTGGCCCGGTGTACCTGGAAGTGGCGGTTCATTTGCTCTTCCAGGAAATGCGGCACATAGGCGACCTGCAGCACATGGACCTGTTCCATCAATCTGTCTCCTCAATCATTCTTGCTTAATGCATGCTCAAGGCATCCTGAAACCGGCCTTGGCGGCGCAGCCCCAAGCTGCACTGCCAAGGCTCACCCAGGCACGCTGCCCAGGCGCGGTTCAGGCTTGCCCTGCCGCTTGACGCGCTGCCCGGCGTTTGCGCCAGGCGCTGAACCCCGGCGCCAGCACCGTCAGCGCGGCCAGGCTGAGCAGGCCCAGGGTAATGGGGCGCTCATACAGGAAATCGTAACTGCCTTCGGACAAGGCCAGGGCGCGGCGGAAATTGCTTTCCGCCATAGGGCCCAACACCAGGCCCAGCACCATGGGCGATACCGGGATGGAGGCCTTGATCATCAGATACCCCGCCACACCCGCGACCATCATGATGCCCACATCGAACAGGCTATTGCCGATGGCATAGGCGCCCGCCACCGCCAGCACCATAATCAGCGGCATCAGGACGGTTTTCGGGATCTGCACAATGCGGGCCACGAAGCGCATGGACATCAAGGCCACCACCAGCAGCATCACATAGCAGAACAGCAAACCGGCAAACAGGGTGTAAACCAGATCGCCATGCTCCTGGAACAAACGCGGGCCGGGCTGCATGCCTTGCAACGTCAGCGCGCCCAGCATGATGGCCGTCACGGCATCGCCCGGAATCCCGAGCGTCAGCATGGGCAGCATGGCGCCGCCCGTGCAGCCATTGGCACCGGCCTCGGCAGCAGCGACGCCTTCCACCGCCCCCTTGCCAAAGGTATCGGGCTGCTTGCTGAAACGGCGTGCTTCCCCATAGGCCACAAAGGCCGCGATATCCGCCCCGGCACCCGGAATGATGCCGATAGCCGTGCCCAAACCGCTGGAACGCAAAATCGTGCCCCAGACCTTGCGGCAATTCGCCCGGGTGGGCAGAATGCGCCCGATCATCGTTTTGACTTCATTGACCTTGCTGCTTTCCGACAGCATTTTGAATGCTTCGGCTGCCGCAAACAAACCAATCATGATCGGAATGAAAGGCACCGAATACAGTTCGGACATGCCCCCGGTAAACCGGGGCAGCCCCACCAGCGGATCCATACCGACTGTCGCCAGCAGCAAGCCGGCAAAACCCGCCAGCAAGCCCTTGAGCACCGAGCCGCCCGACACGCTGGAAATAATGCTCAGCCCGAACACCGCCAGCGCGAACGATTCGGCAGCACTGAACCGCAGCGCAAAATTAGCGAGCATGGGGGCCAGGAAAATCAGCACCAGCACGCTGATGATGCCGCCCGTCACGGAAGAAAACACCGCCACGCCCAGCGCCTGCCCGGCCTCGCCGCGGCGCGTCATGACATAGCCATCCAGCGCCGTGGCCGCCGCTGCCGGGGTACCAGGGATACGCAGCAAAATGGCAGTAATCGAACCGCCATAGACACCGCCAAAGAAAATCCCGGACAACAACAGCAGGCCGTGCAAAGGCTCCATGCCATAAGTAAAGGGCAGCATGATGGCCACGCCCATGGTGACCGACAGGCCCGGCAAGGCGCCAACCAGAATCCCCAGCGCCACGCCGGCAATGGCCAGCACCATGGCGTCCCACTGCATCACAAGGCTTTGCGCGCCTTGCAAAAGTGACATCAAATTATCCATTCTTCCTGACTCCGTGCGTCAATCGTCGCCAAGAAACCACTCGCCTGCGGGCAGCGGCACTTGCAACAGTTCGACGAATACGCCATAGACCACCAGGCCGATAAAAACGGCCAGCGCGATGGTAGAGAAACGCCACATGGCGCCCGGCCCCTTGAGCAGGGAGATCATCAGCCACAGATACAGCACTGTGGACAAGGCAAATCCGGCATACACAATGGCCGCGATATACAGGGCAGCCCCCAGAACACCCAGTAACAAACGCCCCAGATGCACCGGCGCATGTTCCGGGTCGGCGCTATCGGCCGCCTCTTGCAAAGCTTCGCTGACCACAGCTGAGGGGTCGGCCTTGGGTGCCGCCGGCTCACGCGCCCACAGGCTCTTGACGAGCAGCAGCAAGCCCAGCAGCGCCAGCACCAGGCCGTAAGCCATCGGGAACACGCTGGGCCCAATATCGGTATCGGTCAAGCTAGGAGGAAAGCCCCGCGCCACCACGGCAGCAGCAAGGCCGCCGACAATGGACAACAGGCCCGCCAGGGCGCTAGCTTTATTTTTTATCAACACGATGATTTTCCTGACAGGACTCAATTTTCCGCCGGCTGCCGCCACCAGGCTGAACAGCTGCTCGGGACATCATACCGGCGGCATGACGGCAAAAAGCGCCCGGCATATGCAACGGGCGCTTTTGGCCATCCGACAACGTTTAGCGACGCAGACCCAGTTCGTCGATCAAGGCCTTGAAAGTGGCCTCTTCCTGGACCAGGCTGGCCTGGAAGGCATCGGCATCATCAAACACACGCCCCAGGTCCAGACGCTCCAGCACTTCGATGAATGCCGGCTCTTCCGCCGCCTGACGGGCAGCCTCGCGCAGCTTGGCCACGACTTCAGGCGGCAAGCCCTTCGGGCCGACCAGGGCGCGCCAGGTGCCGATGGACAGATCAATGCCCTTTTCCTTCAGGGTGGGCACTTCTTCGAAGCCACGGGCACGCTCATCAGCCATCACGCCCAGCGTGCGCAAGGTGCCCGAGGAAACGTGGGTCGCGACTTCCGCCGGGCTGACCGTCACGGCTTCGATGTGGTCGCCCAGCAAGGCCGTCACGGCCGGCGCGGCGCCATCATAAGGCACGTGATTGAACTTGCTGTCCAGCTTCTGCTCATAGGCGATGGCCGCCAGGTGCCAGATCGAGCCGGTGCCCGCGTTACCGACACGCACCTTGCCCGGGTTCTGCTTGACGTACTCATTGAACTCTTCCAGCGTCTGCCACGGCGCATCCGCGCGCACGGTGACGGCAGCCGGGTCGGCGTTGATACGGGCGATGGGCGTGAAATCACTGGTTTTGAACGGCGCCAGGCCCAGGCTGGGCAAAATGGCCATTTCCACCACGACCATCCCCAGCTTGTAACCATTGGGGCGCGCCTTGGCGACGTCTGCCGTGCCGATGGCCGTGCCGCCACCCGGCTTGTTCACCACGCCCATGGCCTGGCCCAGATGCGGTTTAATGGCTTCTGCGAATGCGCGCGCCACCGCATCGGTGCCGCCGCCCGCAGCCGTCGGCACCACCAGTTCGATAGAACGGGTCGGATAATCCGCCGCTTGGGCGCTGCCTGCAAACATCACTGCCGCGACCATCGCGCCAGCCCATCGAATCATGCCTTGTTTCATGTTTCCTCCAGTCGAGAGCACTCTATTTTCCGGTCTGCGCCGCCGGGTGCTCCGCAGCCATTAGAGATATAAAAATATCATCATACAATTAACTTGGGGCTAAGGTCCGGCAGACTTCTCCGAATTTACCCGCCCCCCCTCCGACCGATGCTGCGTCGGTACTATTGACGCGGCGCCTGCCCATCCGGCAAGCGCCTGCGCGCATCCACCAGCATGCCAAGCATGGCCTTGTGCGCCGCCACTTCATCTTGCCGGGCAATGGCCGCGCATACCTGGCCATGTTCCGGCAACGACAGATTGAAACTGGAAGCGTGTTTGGCATTGAGCACCAGCACACCTTCCAGCACCATTTCAATCAGGGATACCAGGGTATTGAGCATGGCATTGCCGCCGGCAGTCAGCACTGCCCGGTGAAATGCCAGATCCGCTTCCACCCAGGCGTGCTGATCCTTGGCGCCTTCCATCAATGCATACGCATGCTCGATACGCCGCAACTGCTCCGGGGTACGCTTGCGCGCTGCCAGCGCCGCCACACCTGGCTCCAGCACTTCCCTCACTTCCGCCAACTGCCGCAGGAATTCCAGGCTGAGGCCGGCGGCTGCCCGCCAGGCCAGGATATCCGGGTCCAGCAGGTTCCAGGTTTCCAGGGGCCGCACACGCATGCCCAGCCGCGGCTTGACGTCCAGCAGGCCTTTGGCGACCAGCACTTTGGTCGCCTCCCGCAAAGCCGTCCGGCTGACACTCAATTCCAGGGCCAGCTCTTCCTCACTGGGCAAAGCCGTGCCCGGCGCATAACGGCCTGCCGCAATGCGCCGCCCCAGCTCATGCACCACCTGCCCATGCAGGCTACGACCCGAATAAGTTGCCAAGCCCTACCACTCCGCTACGCTACCGTCCCGATGACGCCACACAGGATTACGCCAGCGATGGCCAATTTTGGCGCGCTCCGCGACATAATCCTCGTTCACTTCAATTCCCAGACCCGGGCCCTGCGGAATCCGTACATAGCCGTCCTCGTAAGCGAACGCTTCGGGGTTGCTGACATAGTCCAGCAAATCATTGCTGGCGTTGTAATGGATACCCAGGCTCTGTTCCTGAATGAACGCATTGTATGACACTGCATCTATCTGCAAGCAGGCGGCCAATGCGATCGGGCCCAGCGGGCAATGCAGGGCCAGCCCGACATCATAGGCTTCCGCCATGGCCGCGATCTTGCGGCACTCCGTAATCCCGCCAGCGTGCGAGGCATCCGGCTGCACAATATCAACATAACCCTGGCTCAGGATATGCTTGAAATCCCAGCGTGAATACAGACGCTCGCCCAGCGCAATCGGCGCGCTGGCATGCGGCGCCAGTTCCTTCAGGGCCTCGTAGTGCTCCGACAGCACAGGCTCCTCAATGAACATCAGGTTATAGGGCGCCAGTTCGCGCATCAGCACTTTCGCCATCGGTTTGTGCACGCGGCCATGGAAATCCACGCCTATGCCGATGTTCGGGCCGACAGCATCACGCACAGCCGCCACATTGGCCAGCGCGGCCGTGACTTTATCGAAACTGTCGATGTACTGCATTTCCTCGGTGCCGTTCATCTTCACGGCCTGGAAACCCCGCGCCACCGCTTCTTGCGCCGCGCGCGCCGTATCGGCAGGCCGGTCGCCGCCAATCCACGAATACACCTTGATGCTATGGCGCACCGGACCGCCCAGCAGGTCGGCCACAGGCACGCCCAGCGCCTTGCCCTTGATATCCCAAAGCGCCTGGTCGATCCCGGCCAGCGCGCTCATGTGCAGGCCGCCGCCACGGTAAAAACCGCCACGGTAAAGCACGTTCCAGTGGTCCTCGATCGTGCGCGGGTCACGGCCTATCAGGTAGTCGGCCATTTCCTCAACGACAGCCGCGACGCTGGCCGCCTTGCCTTCCAGCACAGGCTCGCCCCAGCCCACGATGCCGGTATCGGTTTCAATCTTCAGGAATAGCCAGCGCGGCGGCACCATATAGGTGGTCAAACGGGTAATCTTCATCGTGCATCCTGCCGTCAGGCGCCCCACCGGGCACGCCTCAAAAGGAATGGGCCGCTTGCGTCAATGGGGCAAGCGGCCCGGAAAGAAATCGCGTGCCTCAGGCGGGCTGGCGCAAGGCACGCCAGGCCGTCATGAATGCTTCCGCATTCCGGCCTACCGTCGCCGCATCGTCACCCGTCCGGTACAGCGCCGACCCCAAGCCGAAGCCCGACGCGCCGGCTTCCAGGTATGCCTGCATGCTTTGCGGCTTGATGCCGCCTACCGGCAGCAAAGGCACAGACTTGGGCACCACGGCGCGCCAAGCCTTGATGACCACTGGCGGCATGGCTTCGGCCGGGAAGGCTTTCAGGCCATCGGCACCCGCGTCCAGCGCCGCGAAGGCTTCCGTCGGCGTCGCCACGCCCGGCGTCACAACCATCCCCGCAGCATGCGCGGCACGCACGACAGCCAGATCGGCATGCGGCATCACGACCAAGCGGCCGCCCACCTCATACACTTCCTGCACAGCCGCCGGGCTCATCACCGTCCCGGCGCCAATAATCACGTCCTGCGGCAAAGCGGCCAGCAGGCGGCGGATGCTTTCCAGCGGTTCCGGCGAATTCAACGGCACCTCGATCAGGCGAAAACCGGCGGCATACAAGGCCTCGCCAATGGCGACCACCTCATCGGGACGCACGCCGCGCAAAATGGCAACCATGCCGGTTGCGGACAAGGTTTGCTTGAACTGGGCTGATAATTCGTGATTCATGGCTATTTCTGATTCCTGTTAACCCGGCGAGCCGACCCGGTCAGCTTGCCGCCTGAAGACAAGGGCAGGCCCCGGCATCCGGACCCGCCGTTTTTTTCTGCCTGGCTGCGTCAAGCCGCCACCCGCGGCCGCGCCGCCTTAATCCGCTTGTTCCGCCTGGGCGCTGATCAGCGCCCAGAGGCCACGCACCGTGGCATCCTCATCCACCGAAATGGCATCCAGATCGTTGACGATCATGGCCTGGCGGTAGCGCTGGCACAGATGTTCGCGCCCAACCACGGCCACCCGCGCCGTCCGCCACTCTTCGGGCAGACCGGCCAGCAGGCCGCGGATCTCATGCCCGATCAGCAAGCCGGAGAGATAATCAATTTGTTCCGCCCCAGACAGCACATTGGTCAGGCCCAGGGTACGGCTGCTGAAAATTGTCGAAAGCAAACCGCGGTCACCATGCTGGGAGGCCGCATTGCGGATGCCGCGGTCAAACGCCTGGCGGGCGGCAGGATCGCTGGCTTCCAGGCCTTGCTCGGCCATGGAGCGGCCCAGCACGCTGTGACGCGACAGCAGCGCAAAGACCTCGCCTGTCATGAACGTATCGAAATGAACGATCACGCCGTCTTCGACCCGCACCCATTTGCTATGCGTGCCCGGCAACCCGATCAGCCAGCGTCCGCTGGTTCCCAGACCGGCATGCTCCAGATGCGACAACACGCCGGCTATCTGCGTTTCCTCGCCACGCATGACATTAGGCAGCTCGCCATGCTCAATCAGGCCCGGCGCAATATGGACTTGCACGCCATTGCCCGCATCAACACTGACCATGGCGCCAGCCAGGCCATCCGTGGTCGCAGGCAAGGGGATATAGGCCGCTTCGCGCCAACCCTGGGCGCTGCCGACCATGCCACAGGCCACGACATGGCGCGAGGTATTGGGCTGCGCCAGCCAATCGCCCGCTATCTGCCAGAACGCCTGGGCAAAACGCGCCGAACGGCTGGCGGCATCATCACCGCTGCCGGGCAGGCCCATGATGCCCCAATCGTTGCCCCGGACATCCAGGATGACACCCGACGCCGACAACAAATAGGCACGCAAAGAACTCGTGCCCCAATCCAGGGCCACAAACTGGGTAACGCCATCGCTGACAGCGCGGCAAAAAGAGGAAATCTGACTCTTCACGGGATACGCATCCTTGTAATCGAATTATCATAATACAAATCAGCGACGCGCTGCATCCGGGAATCACATGGTGTTTCCCCTCAGCGCCCCCTAGTTGTCATGGCACGCGCCCAACGCCCCCTTGCCGCGCCGGACTCCTTTTGGCCTGGCGGCAGGCCCGCAGGCGCCCCCCCCCTGGCCAGCACGGCAAACCGGCGGCTAGATAACGGCCCTGCGCCTTGCCCGGCCAGCGCGGACACTCAGCTTGGAGCCAGAGCACGGCCAGCGCCCGCTTCCGGGACAATTCTGTAATGCGGCTGCGGCGCTTCAATAGCCGCGCTCAAAATGCAGCTCCCCCCGCAGCGGTTCGCCGCGTTCCCAGCGTTTCAAATTGTCCAGAAACAAAGGCGTCAGCAATACCGGCAAAGTCGGTGCCGCACTGTGGCCCGTCAGCCACAATCGGGGGGCACGCCAAAAGGGATGGGCCGCTGGCAAAGGCTCTGTGCGGCACACATCAATCGCCGCCGCCCCCAAATGCCCGCTTTCCAGGGCATGCACCAAATCCATATCCTGTACGGCGGTGCCCCGGCCCGCGTTAATGAACAAGCCGCCAGCCGGCATCGCCGCGAAAAAACGGGCATCGAACACGTCCTGCGTTTCAGGGGTTTCGGGCAGCACATTGATGACCACCTCGGCCCAGGCTGCCGCTTCCAGCAGATCAGCCTGCGCATAGATGTGATCAAAACCCGCCACTGGCCTGGCCTGGCGCGCTACGCCGCGCACGCAGACGCCAAAGGGCGCCAGAAAACTGGCGACTTCCTGGCCGATCACGCCTGCCCCGGCGATCACGATACGCAGCCCCCTCAGGCTGCCCGGCTCCGGGCCTTCCCACACTTCCTGGCGTTGCGCCCCAGCCCAGATAAACACATGGCGGCGCCAGGCCAGCAGATACGTCAGCACATACTCGGCCATGAGCTGCCCGAATACATCTACCGCCCGGCTGGCACGTTGCGGACGCGGCAGCCCCGGCGCAAACAGCGGCTCCACCCCTGCTGAGGTGGTTTGCAGCCATGCGGGCACCGTCACGCCGCGAGCCAGCGCGCGCGCCGCATAGCTGGCGCTGGCCAGCCATACCGGCGACTCCGCCGCCGCCTGGGCCAGGCCGCTATCCTCCGGCGAGGCAAAGCCAGAGATCCGGGCCTGCGGCAAAGCGCCTGCAATCAGCTCCGCGTAATGGTCGGCACGTTTATCAACAATCAGAATAGCGTTCATGAGTCATCCTCTGTTCAGTCCTGTCCCATCATCCGTGGCAAAACAGGGAATGGCAATCATGGCCCAGGCCATGCCGCCCGCGCGAAACAAAACCCGGCGCCGCCCCGGCAACACGGCGCGGCCCGGCCGTAGAACGCCTGGACGTTCTCAATCCTTCTTTTGCAGCAAAGCCTTCAGCATGTCCAGGCGGGCGCGCGGCGACAAGGCCGCATCCTCATCCGGCAAGCCCATGCCTGGCGCCTCCAGCCCCATCTCCTCGATGAACCGCGACGGTTCGCGCACCAGGTCTTCCCGCGCCCGGCGGCGCTTGCGGCACCAGCTGATGGATAAGGTGCGCTGCGCCCGCGTGATGCCGACATACATCAGCCGGCGCTCCTCTTCGATACGCGCCGCCAGCGACTCCGCCGCCTGGGACGGGTCACCATCCTCATCATCACGTCCCCAGTGCGGCAACAGGCCTTCTTCCACGCCCGCCATATAGACATGCGGATACTCCAGCCCTTTGGACGCATGCAGCGTGGAAAGTTTCACGGCATCGGGCTCTTCCTCGTCTTCCTGGCGATCCAGCATGGTAATCAGCGCCACACGCTGCACCAGCTCATGCAGGCTCAGCCCATCTTCGTCGGCTTTGCGCTTGAGCCAATCCACCAGTTCCAGCACATTCATCCAGCGCGTCTGGGCCGGGCGCTCGTCCCAGGTATCGAACAAATAGCGCTCATACTGAATGGCGCCCAGCAATTCATCCAGCAATTCGGATGCCGGCGCGGCGGGCATGCCTGTCGCATCATCCCGCACCGAACGGCGGCGCAAACGATCCAGGAATTCACCGAAAACTTTCAATGGCTCATACTGGCGCGCCGCCAGTTTGGCCGCCACACCGGTTTCCGTGACGGCCCGCGCCAGCGCGATCCCCCGCGCGGCGGCATGCTCCCCCAGCACCTGCAAGGTCGCCTGCCCGATCCCGCGCTTGGGCGTGGTCGCCGCGCGGATAAAAGCCGGATCATCTTCCTCATTGGCCAGAATGCGCAGGTAGGCCAGGATGTCGCGCACCTCTGCCTTGTCGAAAAAACTCTGCCCGCCAGAAATCGTATAAGGAATGCGCAGATTGCGCAGCGCCTGTTCCAGAATGCGCGACTGATGGTTGCTGCGGTAAAGAATCGCGAAATCACGCCAGGCGGCCTGCCGCTCGAAGCGCGCAGCCGAAATTTTCATGGCGATGGATTCCGCCTCGACCGCCTCATCGCCATAAGCCGTGACAGTAATCGGCTCGCCCTCGCCCAGCTCCGACCACAACTTCTTTTCAAACAATTTGGGATTACGTTCGATGACCTGGTTGGCCGCGTGCAGAATGCGCCGCACCGAACGGTAATTCTGTTCCAGCTTGATGACCTTCATCCCCGGGTAATCCGTGGTCAGGCGCGCCAGATTTTCCAGCGTCGCCCCGCGCCAGGCATAAATGGCCTGGTCGTCATCCCCGACCGCCGTAAAACGCGCCCGCTCCCCTGTCAGCCAGCGCACCAGGCGGTACTGGCATTCATTGGTATCCTGGTATTCATCAACCAGCAGGTAACGCACCCGCGCCTGCCAGCGCCGCCGCACCTCTTCATTATGTTCGAATAGCAAGGCAGGGATGCGGATCAGGTCATCGAAATCCACAGACTGATAGGCGCGCAAGGTCGCGTCATAACTGCGATAGACATGGGCAGCCTCGGCATTATCGGGCGTGCTTGCCACCGCCGCGGCGCCATCCGGGTCCAGCAAGGCATTTTTCCACAACGAAATCGTCGATTGCACGGAACGCAGACGCCCTTTGTCCGTGGTATCCAGCAGCTCCTGGATAATCGCCATCGCATCATCCGCATCCAGAATGGAGAATTGCGGCTTCAGACCCGCATGGCGGGCTTCCTCGCGCAGAATCTTCATGCCCAGCGAATGAAAGGTGCTGACGGTCAAGCCGCGGGCCAGCCGCTTATCCACCAGCCCCGCCACACGTTCTGCCATCTCACGGGACGCCTTATTGGTGAACGTGAGGGCGACCACATGCTTAGCGGCATATTCGCAATCCCGCAGCAGATAGGCGATCTTCTGGGTGATAACACGGGTCTTGCCCGAGCCGGCGCCGGCAATCACCAGACAGGGTCCATCCAGGTACAGCACGGCCTCGCGCTGCGCCGGGTTCATTCCGGCCACGGCCTCGTTCGACATCTTGGCTTCCATTACGAAAAAAACGCCGCCGCCGCGCCCGTCCATACAGGACAGACACCTCGCCTGCGGCGCAGGCTAGCAGAATAGCACTGCCGCCCGCGACTTAGATATCGAGCGGATCAACTTCCAGCTGCCAGCGCAAACGCCCCAGCCCCTGCAGCCTGGGCACCCAGTCGCGCAGGAAAAACTGCAATGACGGGCGGTGCGCGCTTTCGAGCAACAGCTGCGCCCGTTCCATATGCGCCACTTTCACCACACGCAAAGGCACCGGGTCATACAAGGTCACGCTATTGGGCGCCATGCCGCAATCCGCCATCACCTGCCCGGCCAGATCACGCGCCTGGCTCAGGAAATCCAGCGCCTGCGCCAGCTCGCGTGCCTCCGTGGCGAGCAAGGCCTGGTGCAGGAACGGCGGCAATCCGGCCGCCTCCCGTTCTTCCAGAGAATAACGGGCAAAACCTTCATAATCGTGACGCAGAACCGCCTGATAAATCTCCTGGTCCGGGTAGCCTGTCTGTATCAGGACTTCCCCTGGCCGCTCATGCCGCCCGGCGCGGCCCGATACCTGCATCAATTGCGCGAACAGCCGCTCCGGCGCCCGGAAATCCTGGGAATACAGCATGGCATCGGCATTGAGCACCCCAACCAGCGTCAGGCGCGGGAAATCATGGCCCTTGGCCACCATCTGCGTGCCAATGAGGATATCCACCTCCCCGGCGCGCACGCTATCGAACATTCTTTCCGCACTGCCCTTGAGCCGCGTGCTATCGGCGTCAATACGCAAAATACGCGCCTCGGGGAAACGCCCGGCCAGCGCTTCCTCCACCCGCTGGGTGCCACGCCCCATGGCGCGCAGATCCTGGTCGCCGCACTCGGGGCAAGCCCTAGGCACCGGCGCCTGGTAACCGCAATGGTGGCACTGCAGATAATTGCCGCCGCGCATGCGCCGGTGCAGCACCGTATGCACCGAGCAGCGCGGGCACTGGCTGACCCAGGAGCAGGCGTCACAATGCAGTACGGGCGCATAACCGCGCCGGTTCAGAAACACCAGGGACTGCTCCCCGCGCGCCAGCCGTTCTTCTATTGCCGTCAACAAATGTGGCGACAAGCCTTCTTCCATCGCCAGCCGGCGCGTATCCACCAGCCTTATGGCAGGCAAGGCACTGGCCCGCGCGCGCGCGGGCAGGCTCAAACGCTGATAATTGCCCCGCTGCGCATGCAGCCAGGTTTCCAGCGCAGGCGTCGCCGACCCCAGCACCACCGGAATATTCAGCGCATGGGCGCGCCAGACGGCCAGATCCCTTGCCGAATAACGCAAGCCGTCCTGCTGTTTGTAAGACGTATCATGCTCTTCATCGACAACAATCAGGCCCAGTTGCTGCATGGGCGCAAACACGGCCATGCGAGTCCCCAGCATCACCCGTGCCGTGCCATTCACCGCTTTCACCCAGGCATCCAGCCGCTCGCCATCGGCCAGGCCGCTATGCATGACTGCCACTGCCTCCGGCCCCACCAGCGGCGCCAGGCGGGCACGCAAAGCATGCTCGAACTGCGGCGTCAGATTGATTTCCGGCACCAGCATCAGCACCTGGCGCCCGGCACGCAACACCTCTGATGCCGCATGCAAATAGACTTCCGTCTTGCCGCTGCCCGTCACGCCGTGCAGCAGAAAAGCCTTGAAACCCTGCTGCGCCGCGATGGTATCCACCGCCAGACGCTGGGCATCATTCAGCAGTGGCGCCTGAGCGCCCGGCAAGCCTGCGCCGTTGTCTGCGCTATTGCCATCGTCCTTGGCCTTGGCGGCACGCTGACGGCGGCGCGCCAAACGCGCCACCGGCCCGCCACCGGCCCGGCTGCCCTGATACGCCGCCGGACGCCGCAGCGGCCCAGGCAAGGCGGGCAAGGCCACTTCCCCTAAGGGCCGCTGGTAATAATCCGCGGCAAAACGCGCCAGCGCGAACCAATCCGCCGCCAATGGCGGCAAATCATCCAGCACCTGTTCGATGGCCCGTACCTGGGCCGGGTCGTAAGCGGGCTCGGCCGGGTTATCCACTACCAGACCGACCAGCTGCCGCTTGCCGAATGGCACGATGACGCGCAAGCCCGGCGCCAGAGGCTGGTCATGACGGTAATCGAACGGCCCGGGCAAAGGAACATCCAGCACCACGCGCACCCAGCACGGAGGTGTCACGTTTGTTTCTGCACTGCTGTCCGGACTTGTGTCCATGCTCACCCAACTTAAAGCCATTTCTGGATAACTGCGTTAAGCCCCATGGCTGACATGGGTTTCAGCCCTTGCCACCCTGTGGATAACTTTGGGGAAAAGCCGGGCCACCTTTCATGAAAAGCACTCACAAATACGAGCCCGACCCATCACCAAAGCACAGAAATGAAAAATATATCTTATAAATCAATAAGATATAAAATTAACGCAAAAAATAAG
>NZ_JBQEKA010000001.1:85810-95923 GCF_052103615.1 Kerstersia sp.
TTAGATCATGCACCTGCCCATCGGGACAAGCTGTGTACAAGTCCAGTACTTGCCATCAGCACAGCCTGCCCCCGAACCCCCTTAAGCTTGCGTCGCGTGCAGATGGCGGCTGTACGTATGCACTTCATCGACCAGCGCGCTGACAGCTTCCACCGGCGTATGGCGCGAGATGCCATGCCCCAGATTGAAAACATGCCCGCCAGTCGCGACCGGGCCGTAAGCATCCAGCACCCGGCGCGCCTCATGGCGTATGGCCTGTTCGCCGCCGAACAGAGCCATGGGATCCAGGCAGCCCTGCAAGGCCACGCTATCCTGCACACGGCGGCGTGCCTGCGCCAGGTTCACCGTCCAATCCACCCCGACGGCATCGCAGCCCGACGCGGCAATCGCTTCGAGCCACAAGCCTCCGCCCTTGGTAAAGACGATCACAGGCACGCGGCCATCAGGCCGGTCGCGCTTTAGCCCTTGCAGCACCCGCTGGATATAGACCAGCGAGAACTCCTGATACAAGCCATCAGCCAGCACACCGCCCCAGCTGTCAAAAATCATGACAGCCTGGGCGCCAGCCTCGATCTGCGCATTCAGATACGCTGTCGTGGCCTCAGCATTGACCTGCAGAATGGTATGCAGCAGGTCGGGCCGCTGATACAGCATGGTTTTGATGCGCTGGTAATCATCACTGCCGCCGCCTTCGACCATATAGCAAGCAATCGTCCAAGGGCTGCCGGCAAAACCGATCAGGGGCGCCTTGCCCCCCAGCTCGTGGCGGATCAGCGTCACGGCATCAAAGACATAGCGCAGTTTTTCCATATCCGGCACCGCCAGACGCTTCACGTCGGACTCATCACGGATCGGAGAATCAAAACGCGGCCCTTCGCCATCGGTAAAGCGCAAGCCCAGGCCCATGGCATGCGGCACGGTCAGGATGTCGGAAAACAGAATAGCGGCATCGAACTCATAGCGCTCCAAAGGCTGCAAGGTCACTTCTGCCGCCAGCTCCGGGTTCTGCGCCAATGCCAGGAACGACCCGGCACGCGCGCGCGTGGCACGGTATTCAGGCAAGTAACGCCCCGCCTGACGCATGAGCCAGATCGGCGTGTACGGCACCGGCTGGCGCCGCAGCGCCCGCAGGAACACATCATTGCGCAAAGCGGGGAAAGTCGTTGTCTGTGTCACGTCTGATTCCATCCAATCAAGAAGGCCCGCCCCGCCTTGAAACGGCGGGATCGCAGCCGCCCTTCCGGCTCCAGGGCCGGATCAGGCTGGCACGTCTCTGCATCGAAACCGCCAGGTGCGGAAAGCGGCGCCCATAGGCGCCAGGTATCACGAACCCGGCCGGAGCGCCCCATGATGCCGGCGCAAGGTAAAGCCCCCGGCATTGTACTCAACCCTGGCAAGCAGCCGCCCTTTGGGGCCGCTCCACCGCCATGGGCGCTGGCCGGTAGCGCCGGGCATCCATGCCGTGTTTGCGCATCAGTGACCAGAACGCCCGGCGGTGCTTGCAAACCGCCCTGGCGGCTGCCGCGACATTGCCGCCGGCCGCTTGCAAAGCCACATTCAGATATTCCTGTTCAAACTGCCCCAGCACCTGCCGCTTGGCCTCCTGAAACGGCACATGCGCATCGCTGATGCCGCACAGTGACAACAGCGGCATGGCGGGCGCCGCTTCCCCCGCACCCGTCCAAGCAGGCCGCAAGCGTTCCGCAATCTCGCGGTCGTCCTGCCCCAGGGCGGCCAGCCTGGGCAAACGTGCGACACGGGCCTGCACTTCGTCGGCGTGCGCCTCGCACAACACGAAATCGTGCATGCCCAGGCGCAGCAAATCACGGATGGCAGGGGCGGTCAGCCCATCCAGCAGGCCCAGCCAAGGCACGGTATGCCCCGCATGGGAGCGCCATGCCAGCATCATGCGGGCACGGCACAAGGAAATCCGGCGTACCGGCAATACGCAGAAATCGAAACGCATCAAGGCCGGGCCCAGCCTATCCAGCGCCTGCACGGCGGCCGTATCCTCAGCGCCGCAGAGCGCACTGCCCTCCGCGCCGCAGCCTGCCCCCTCCCACTCGCCTGCGCGCCGTTTCCCGGCCCCCTGCAGGCTCTGCGCCAGCCTCAGTTCATGCAATACCAGCCGCGGCTGCGCAGCCACCATGCCCTGGCTCCAGCTTGCCGTCCACTGCGCATCCCCAGGCAACATCAGCATGCCGCCTTCCCTGACTCTCTGTGTCATTGCCAGCCCCATAAGATCGTCATCAAACAAGGCATAGCCTAAGCGCCCGCGTACTTCCCAACAATGCGCACTTGCCGACAGCCCATCCCGCTCAAGCGCTAAGAATCAGAAACCGTAGCAAAAAGTGTCTTCCAAAGAAAAACGGCCCCGAAGGGCCGTCATTCATTACCTGGCGGACTCGCCTCAGAACGAGGAGCGCACGCCCAGGTCGCGCAAACGGCGGGCCGCACTGGCTTGGGCTGCCAGCATGGCCAGCTCAGCCTCGACCACAGCAATTTCTTCCTTGCCCTTGGCGTTGCGCAGGGACTCTTCCGCCTTCTTGCGGGCGGCGAGCGCCTTGGCTTCGTCCAGCTCGGAACCGCGGATTGCGGTATCCGACAGCACGGTGACCGCGCCCGGCTGCACTTCAAGAATGCCGCCGGCGACGAAGATGTAGTCCTCGCCCTTGCCGTCAACATGTACGATTTTCACCGTACCGGGACGGATGCGCGAGATCAGCGGCGTGTGACCAGGCAGAATGCCCAGCTCGCCCGCTTCTCCAGGCACAGCCACGAATGAAGCTTCGCCGGAAAAAATGGACGCTTCCGCGCTGACGACATCGACACGAATGGTAGCCATGAATAGCCTCCGGTATTACCCCCGGCGCGCCGCGCCGGAGAATGAAGATTTGCCGCCTGAGGGCGGCAAATCCGTTCCAGCCTTACTTCAGCTTCTTGGCCTTTTCGAAGGCCTCGTCGATAGAACCGACCATGTAGAAGGCCTGCTCCGGCAGCGCATCGCACTCGCCTTCGACGATCATCTTGAAGCCACGGATGGTTTCCGACAGCGGCACGTATTTGCCAGGCGAGCCCGTGAACACTTCTGCCACGTGGAACGGCTGCGACAGGAAACGTTCGATCTTGCGCGCGCGGGCCACGGCCTGCTTGTCTTCCGGCGACAATTCGTCCATACCCAGAATTGCGATGATGTCACGCAGTTCCTTGTAGCGTTGCAGCGTTTGCTGCACGCCACGCGCCACCTTGTAGTGCTCTTCACCCACGACTTGCGGGTCAAGCTGGCGGCTGGTCGAATCCAGCGGATCCACAGCGGGGTAGATACCCAGCGAAGCGATATCACGCGACAGCACGACGGTGGAGTCCAAGTGCTGGAAGGTCGTGGCAGGCGACGGGTCGGTCAAGTCATCGGCAGGCACATAAACGGCCTGGATGGACGTGATGGAGCCAGTCTTGGTGGAGGTGATGCGCTCTTGCAGCACGCCCATTTCTTCTGCCAGCGTCGGCTGGTAGCCCACGGCGGAAGGCATACGGCCCAGCAGTGCGGACACTTCGGTACCGGCCAGGGTGTAGCGGTAGATGTTGTCCACGAAAAACAGAATGTCACGGCCTTCGTCACGGAACTTCTCGGCCATCGTCAGGCCGGTCAGCGCCACGCGCAGACGGTTGCCGGGAGGCTCGTTCATCTGGCCAAACACCATGGCGACCTTGTCCAGCACGTTCGACTCTTCCATTTCATGGTAGAAGTCGTTGCCTTCACGGGTACGCTCACCCACGCCGGCAAACACGGACAGACCGCTGTGCTGCTTGGCGATGTTGTTGATGAGTTCCATCATGTTGACGGTCTTGCCGACACCGGCGCCGCCGAACAGACCGACCTTACCGCCCTTGGCGAACGGGCAAACCAGGTCAATCACCTTGATGCCGGTTTCCAGCAGTTCCACCGACGGCGACAGTTCGTCGAAACGGGGAGCCTTCTGGTGAATGGCGCGCTTTTCTTCGCAAGCGATGGGGCCGGCTTCGTCGATCGGGCGACCCAGCACGTCCATGATGCGGCCCAGCGTGCCGTTACCCACGGGCACCGAGATCGGCGCGCCGGTGTTCACCACGGACATGCCACGGCGCAGGCCGTCGCTGGAGCCCAGGGCGATGGTGCGGACAACGCCGTCACCCAGCTGTTGTTGAACTTCGAACGTCAGCCCTTTTTCGGCAAACGAATCACTTTCGTCGGCCAGTGTCAGGGCGTCATAGACCTTGGGCATATGATCGCGGGGGAACTGAATATCCACCACGGCGCCGATGCACTGAACGATGGTACCGTTGTTCATGTCGATTCCTTGATAATAACTTTCTTGACGGGATACCGCGCCATCATCAGACGGCGGCGGCGCCCCCCACGATTTCCGAAATTTCCTTGGTGATCGCGGCCTGACGGGTCTTGTTATAGACCAGCTGCAGATCACCGATAACCTTTTTGGCGTTGTCCGACGCAGCCTTCATGGCCACCATACGGGCTGACTGCTCAGACGCCATGTTTTCGGCAACCGCTTGATACACCAAACCTTCGACGTAGCGGTGCAGCAAATCGTCGATCACGCTCTTGGCATCGGGCTCGTAAATGTAATCCCAGCCGTATTCGCCCTTGGTCGCAGCCGCAGACTCACCCGCTGCGTCACCTTTCACCTGGTACGGATCCACCAACTGGCCGGGCAAGGGCAGCAGGCGTTCGAACACAGGCTCCTGACGCATCGTGTTAACGAAGCGGTTGGTCGCGACATAGACGGCGTCGATACGTCCAGCGATGAAATCGTCGAACTGAACCTTCAGCGCGCCCACAAGACGCTCCAGGTTAGGCGCATCGCCCAGCTGGACTTCCTGCGACACCAGATTGACACCGAGACGCGTCAGCAGGCTCAGGCCCTTGTTGCCAAATGCCGTGAACTGCGTCTTCACGTTTGCCGCCTCGAGCTCGCGCAAGCGGTTCAACACCAGGCGCATGACGTTCGTGTTCAGACCGCCACACAGACCTTTGTCGGTGGTGATCACAACGACGCCTACCGCCTTCACGCTTTCGCGCTCTTGCAGATACGGGTGGCTATATTCAGGGTTGGCCTGCATCAGGTGCGAGGCGATTTCCCTTACCTTGTCGGCATAAGGACGGCCGGCGCGCATCCGCTCCTGCGCCTTGCGCATCTTGGACGCGGCGACCATTTCCATGGCCTTGGTGATCTTGCGCGTGTTCTGCACGCTCTTGATCTTGGTTCGGATTTCCTTGATTCCGGGCATTGCGCTTTCCTGTTGAGACAACCGCCGGCCTCAAACGGCCGGCTGGCTCGGGGCGGGCACCTGGCAGCTGCGCTGCCTGACACCCGCCTCTTGTCAAGATTCCTTAAAAAGCACCGTGCTTCTTGAAATCCTGGATCGCAGCAGCCAATTCGGCCTCGCCTTCCTTGGACAGTTCCTTGGTGTTTTCGATGGCTTCGATCAGGCTGGCGTTCTTGCTCTTCAGGGTATCCTTCAAGCCCTTTTCGAACGACAGAACTTTCTCGACGGCCACGTCATCCAGGTAACCATTGTTGGCGGTAAACAGCGTCACGGCCAGTTCCCAAACCTGCAGAGGCTGGTACTGAGGCTGCTTGAGCAGTTCCACCACGCGCTTGCCGCGCTCCAGCTGGCGACGGGTTGCGTCGTCGAGGTCGGAGGCGAACTGGGCGAAGGCGGCCAATTCACGATACTGGGCCAAGTCGGTACGGATACCGCCGGACAGCTTCTTGATGACCTTGGTCTGAGCAGCACCACCCACGCGCGACACCGAGATACCGGCGTTGATGGCGGGACGGATACCAGCGTTGAACAAGTCGGTTTCCAGGAAGATCTGGCCGTCAGTAATCGAGATCACGTTGGTCGGCACGAAGGCGGACACGTCACCGGCCTGCGTTTCGATGATGGGCAGTGCGGTCAGCGAACCGGTCTTGCCCTTCACGGCGCCATTGGTGAACTTCTCGACGTACTCTTCGCTGACGCGAGCAGCACGCTCCAGCAGACGGGAGTGCAGGTAGAACACGTCACCGGGGTAAGCTTCACGGCCGGGCGGACGGCGCAGCAGCAGCGAGACTTGGCGATAGGCCCAGGCTTGCTTGGTCAGGTCATCATAAATGATGAGCGCGTCTTCGCCGCGATCGCGGAAGTATTCGCCCATGGTGCAGCCCGAGTAGGCAGCCAGGTATTGCATGGCGGCGGAATCGGAAGCGGCGGCAGCCACGATGATGGTGTATTCCAGCGCGCCGTGCTCTTCGAGCTTGCGCACCACGTTGTTGATCGTCGAAGCCTTTTGGCCAATGGCGACGTAAACGCAGGTGACGCCCTTGCCCTTCTGGTTGATGATGGCATCAACGGCAACAGCGGTCTTACCGGTCTGACGGTCACCAATGATCAGCTCGCGCTGGCCACGGCCGACCGGCACCATGGAGTCAATGGCCTTGATACCGGTTTGCAGCGGCTGCGACACCGACTTGCGCCAGATCACGCCGGGCGCGACCTTTTCGATAACGTCGGTCAGCTTGGCGTCGATCGGGCCCTTGCCGTCGATAGGCACACCCAGCGCGTTGACCACACGGCCACGCAGCTCGGGGCCGACGGGGACTTCGAGGATGCGGCCGGTCGCCTTGACCGGGTCACCTTCGGAAATACCGAGATAGTCGCCCAACACCACGGCGCCGACGGAGTCGCGCTCGAGGTTCAGTGCCAGACCAAAGATGTTGTTGGGAAATTCGAGCATTTCGCCCTGCATCACGCCGGACAGGCCATGAATACGGGTGATGCCGTCGGTCACGGACACAACCGTGCCCTGCGTACGGATATCAGTCGAAACGCCCAGGCCTTCGATACGGCTCTTGAGCAGTTCGCTGATCTCGGACGGATTGAGTTGCATGTTCAGACTCCTGGAATCCAGTGTGCCGGCGATCAGGCCGCCAGCGTATTGCGCATTTGGGCCAGACGTGCCAAGACGGAATCGTCCAGCACCTGATCGCCTACTGCGACGCGCACTCCGCCGATCAGCGAGGCATCGACGGTGACATTGGGTTTAAGCTTCAGGCCGAAGCGTTTCTCGAGCGCGGCCACCAGACCTGCCAGTTCCTCGCCTTCGAGCGGGAACGCGCTGGTGATATCGGCAACGGCAGCGCCTTCGCTACGGTTCTTCAGTTCAATGAACTGCCGTGCGACCTCGGGCAACAGCAGCAAGCGGCCGTTTTCCACGAGCAAGGTAATGAAATTGCGGGCGCTGGGCGACAGTTCGGCCTGCGTCAACTGGATAAACAGCTCAATGCTCTGTTCGTCGCTCAGACGCGGATCGGAGAAGGCTTCGCGGACATCGGGCAAGGCCACGACCTGCGCCCACTGGGACAGCAGTTCGGACCAGCTTTCAGAACCCGCCGATTCCTTGTCCTTGCTCGCAGCTTCGTACAAAGCCTCTGCATACGGGCGGGCTACAGTCGAAATTTCAGCCATGGCAGTCCCGGATTAAAGCTGAGCTTTGAGTTGGTTCAGCAGATCGGCATGCGCCTTGGCATCGACCTCGCGCTTCAGGATCTGCTCGGCGCCCTTGACAGCCAAAGCCGCCACATCATTGCGCAGTGCTTCACGCACACGCTGGGCTTCCTGCAATGCTTCCTGACGAGCCTGCTCAACAATGCGAGCGCGCTCGGATTCAGCTTCCTTGCGGGCTTGTTCCAGCAGGACCGTGCCTTGCTTTTCCACTTCGGCCAGACGCGTCTGGACTTCCGTCTTGGCATTGGCCTCGATCAGACCGATACGGGCCTGTGCTTGAGCCAGGTCAGCCTTGCCTTTATCAGCAGCAGCCAGACCATCTGCGATTTTCTGACGGCGTTCCTCGATCGCCTTCGTGAGGGGAGGCCAGATGAATTTCATCGAGACCCAGCCCAAAACGAAGAACACGAGCATCTGGAAGAAGATTGTCGCGTTCAGATTCACGTTCGTGTTCCTTTTACACCTTGTGCGACTCTGCTATCCGCCTGAACGCAGGAACAGAGCCAGGAATTCCTGCCGACAGGGCATACGGTCGTGTGACAACCGCATGCCCGGCGCCGGCATCATGAACCGCCGACCAAGCCGGCGGAAACAACGGTGCTTCTTAGACGAAAGGATTCGCGAAAGCGAACAGCATGGCAATACCCACGCCAATCAGGAAGGCGGCGTCGATCAGACCAGCCAGCAGGAACATCTTGGTTTGCAGGGCGTTCATCAGCTCAGGCTGACGGGCCGAGGCTTCAAGATACTTGCCGCCCATGATACCGATACCGATGCAGGCGCCGATGGCCCCCAAACCGATGATGAACGCGCAAGCGAGGGCAACGAAAGCAACGTTGGTCATGACACACAACTCCTTGGTTAAAAATCTGAAATCGAAAAAAGGAAAATAAAAACCGTGTACTACCAATACATCCGACTCTGGCGCACCCGGCATGGCCGGGTGGCCCTAACCGATCAGTGGCCTTCGTGGGCCTGACCGATGTAAACCAGCGTCAGCATCATGAAGATGAAGGCCTGCAGCAGCACGATCAGGATGTGGAAGATCGCCCAGATCGAACCCGCCAGCACATGGCCAATACCCAGGCCAATACTGGTGGCATTCAATCCAGTCCAGGCACCGCCCAGCAGGGCGATCAACATGAAGACGAGTTCACCGGCGAACATATTGCCGAACAACCGCATCCCCAGGGACACCGACTTCGCGGCGTACTCGACCAGGTTCAACAGGAAGTTGGCAGGCGCCAGCAGCACAGCACCGATACCATGGGCATGGAAAGGCGCGCTGAACAATTCTTTGACGAAGCCGCCGGGGTGCTTGATCTTGATGCCGTAGTAGAGCATCAGCAGCAGCACGCCCATGGACATGCCCATCGGGATGTTCAAGTCAGCCGTCGGCAGAATGCGGTGGTAATACAGGGGATCGCCGTGTTCAGCGCCCAGACCGGTCCAGCGCAGAATGGCAGGAATCAGATCCACAGGGATCAGGTCCAACACGTTCATGAACACAATCCAGAGGAAGACCGTCAGCGCCAGCGGCACCACGAACAGGCGGGATTTGACGTTCGGCACAATGCTGCGGGCCTGTTCGTCCACCATATCCACCAGCATTTCGACAAATGCCTGGAAACGGCCTGGCACGCCCGATGTCGCGCGGCGCGCGGCGCGCCACAGGAAGAACACAGCCAACAGGCCCATCAACGTAGACCAGAAGATCGAGTCATAGTTGATGACATCGAACTGGGCGATCAGCGACTGTTTTTCGCCGATATTGTTGTTGTGCACCAGGTGGTGCTGGATGTAATAGGACTGAGGCGACACATCGCTGGCAGCAGCCATTTGATTCCCTACCCTGTTCTTTTGAGCCACCGGCACGAAGCCGACACACATTCATTCTTGCGGGGACGCATTATCGCGAACGACTATGACAGCTTGCGCCGTCCCCACCGCGTACTGCGAAAGAGCATCCATAGCAATGGACCCTTGAGCGCGCAGATCAACCCTGCCAGCAAAGCCGGCCAGACCAACCTATCGCCACCCTCGGATGCCGCCCACCACAGCAAAGCAATGGCAACCAGCAATTTGAACGCTTGCCCAAGGATGAACACCACCGGACTGGACTGGCCAGACACGGAAATGGTCATCATGAGACGCAGAATGAAAATCGCACTTGGCAGCAAATAGGCGCCCGCCCCTATCAAGGCAGACACACCGGCACCTGCCCCGGCGATTAACCAGGACAAGACAACAGCCAGACTTCCCATCAGAATCTGTGCAACCAAAGCTCCGGCCAGTTCCTTCCTGGCGCGAAGCGCTACTTCCGTTCGCTCGGTGGCTGTCAGCATCAGACGCGGTTCTGTTCCCTGCCCCTGCATGCCTTGCCCCCTTGTTTCTGCGAACTACCCCGCAAGCGTCAAACCCGAAAATTATAGCTCGAAAATTTTTGACAGGGCAATCCTAAATTGCGGCGCCGCAATATGGGGATGGCGGAAGCCGTTTCAAGATGCCTGGTAACAGTTCGCAATGGGGGTGCTACAGCGCATGCAGACGAGGTTTTAGCGCCAG
>NZ_JBQEKA010000001.1:96023-153521 GCF_052103615.1 Kerstersia sp.
GCGGGGCTGAACGGCATGCGGAACTCCCAGACATGGCTCGCCCGCCGTCATCCTCCCGCAGGAATCCCCTACTACCCTGTCACAGGGGCCCGGCGCACAATGGTTCCACAACGCTGAGACATGCCCCGTCCATCACGAGACCTCAAGGAGAAGACTCATGACAGGCAAGAAAATCCTGATGATTTGCGGCGATTACTGCGAAGACTACGAAACCATGGTGCCGTTCCAGACCCTGCTGGCGGTGGGCCATGAGGTGATCGCGGCCTGCCCCGGCAAGAAGGCAGGCGAACAGATCAAAACGGCGATACACGATTTCGAAGGGGCACAGACCTACAGCGAAAAGCCCGGCCATAATTTCACGCTCAATGGCAGTTTCGATAGCCTGAACCCCGCCGATTTCGATGCGCTGGTGATTCCTGGCGGCCGCGGCCCCGAGTATTTGCGCCTGAATGCCAAGGTGATCGCCGCCGTGCGCCATTTCTTCGAGGCCGGCAAGCCGGTGGCGGCGGTCTGCCATGGCGCGCAATTGCTGGCTGGCGCAGGCGTGCTGAAAGGGCGTTCATGCTCCGCCTACCCGGCCTGCCAGCCGGATGTGGAAACAGCCGGCGGCACCTATATGAATATTCCGGTAGATCAGGCGCATACAGACGGCAATCTGGTGACGGCCCCCGCCTGGCCTGCGCACCCGGCCTGGATGGCGCAATTCCTGAAAGTGCTGGGCACGCGCATCAGCCACGGCTGAAAGCTCTGCTGACACAAGAGCCGGGCGCATGGCGCGCCTGGCTCTACAATTGCGCCATGAATACCGTCAGCAAAACCCCAACTCCCATTCAGTATCGTATCGAACCTTTCGACCCGGCCGGGCACCGCTTCCGCGTGCGGCTGAAAATCGAACAGCCGGATGCCGGCGGCCAGTGCTTCGCGCTGCCTGCCTGGATTCCCGGCAGCTATCTGATACGCGATTTCGCGCGCCAGATCGAAACCATTTCCGCCCGCGCCGGCGGCACCGCCGTCGCGCTGCGCAAGCTGGACGATCACCGCTGGCAAGCCGATGCCGTCGATGGCCCGCTGGAGCTGGAATACACCGTTTATGCCTGGGACCTCTCCGTGCGCGGTGCGCACCTGGACGAAAGCCACGGCTTTTTCAATGGCACCAGCGTCTTCCTGCAAGTGATAGGCCAGGAAGACCGCCCCTGCCTGGTGGATATCGCCGCGCCAACCGGCATCAGCGGCTGGAAAGTGCATACCAGCCTGCCCGAAGCCCGAGGCCTGCCGGGCTGCGCCCGCCGCCACGGTTTCGGCAGCTATCTGGCGCCCGATTATGACGCGCTGATCGACCATCCCGTGGAAATGGGCACGCCGCTGGCCGCCCGTTTCGACGCCCATGGCGCCGAACATGAAATTGTCTTTACCGGCGTAGTGCCGCAACTGGACTTGCCCCGCATCATTGACGATGTGCGCCGCATTTGCGAAACGCAGATCGCCTTTTTCGAGCCCGACACCCGCCGCGCGCCGTTCCTCGACAGCGCCCGCCGCTATGTGTTCCTGGTACAGGTGACCGGTGACGGCTATGGCGGCCTGGAGCACCGCGCCAGCACGGCGCTGCTGGTCTCGCGCAACGACCTGCCGGTGCTGGGCGAGACCGAACAAAGCGATGGCTACCGCAGCTTCCTGGGGCTGGTCAGCCATGAGTATTTCCACACCTGGCACGTTAAACGCATCAAGCCCGCGGCCTTCTCGCCCTATGTGCTGGACCGCCCCGCGCATACGCGCCTCTTGTGGGTCTTCGAGGGCTTTACGTCTTACTACGATGATTTGATGCTGCTGCGCGCCGGCGTCATCAGCGAAGCCAATTATTTCAAGCTGCTGGGCAAGACGCTGCATGCGGTGCATAGCGGCACGGGCCGTTTCAAGCAATCCGTTGCACAAAGCAGCTTCGATGCCTGGACGCGTTACTACAAGCAGGACGAAAACTCCGTCAATGCGATTTCCAGCTATTACACCAAGGGTTCGCTGGTCGCCCTGGCGCTGGATCTCCACCTGCGCAATGCCAGCGGCGGCAAGAAATCGCTGGATGATGTCATGCGCCTGCTGTGGAAACGCTATGGGCGGGAGTTCTATCGCGGCCTGGCGCGCGGCATTCCGGAAGATGCCATGCCCGCCCTGGTGCAGGAAGCCACCGGCATTGATGCCTCGGCGGAAATCGCCGCATGGACTGAAGGCACGGACGACTTGCCGCTGCCGCAATTGTTTGCCACGCAAGGCTTGCAGGCCGCCCCCGCCGCGGCAAGCGGCACACCTGCGCTGGATATCCGCAGCCGCGCCAGCAATGACGGCGCCGGCATCGCCGCCGTGCATGAAGGCGGCGCCGCCCACCGTGGCGGGCTGTCGGCACAGGATGTCATTATTGCGGCCGATGGCCTGCGCATTGCTTCGGTCGATGCGCTCAACGCCATGCTGGCGCGCCGCCGATCTGGCGATGTGGTGCTGTTCCATGTGTTCCGCCGCGACGAACTGCGCCAATTCAAGGTCACGCTGAATCCGGCCCAGACGGGCAGCTGGACTATCAGCCGCAGCGCCAACGCGGCGAAGTAAAGCCGCCCGCCACACCCGCGGCAGGAAGGCCGCCCTCAGGCAGCGGAATGCCCTAAAATCCGGCGCATGAACCAGAGTTCCTTTTCTTCCGGCCTTCGCCGCGCCGTTCTCATCACCGGCGCTGCCCGACGCATGGGCAGCGCGATTGCGCTGGGCTTCGCGCAACGCGGGTGGGACGTCGTGATCCATCACCGCGCCAGCCCTGATGAAGCGCAGGCGACCGCCGACGCCGTGCGCGCCTGCGGCGTCCGGGCTGTCATCGTCACGGCCGACCTGGCGGAAGAAGGCGCCGCGGCACAGCTATTCGAGGATGCCCTGGCTGCCTTCGGCCAGCTCGATGCGGTCGTCAACAATGCCTCGCGCTTTGATTACGACGATGCCGACAGTTTCGGCCCGGACCTGCTGTTCGGCCACATGCAGCCCAATCTGGTGGCGCCCGTCGCCCTGGCGCGCGGCCTGGCCCGCCATGTGCGCGCGCGCCAGGGCAAGGGTGTGGTCATTAACCTGCTGGATCAGAAACTCTGGAACTACAACCCGGATTTTTTCAGCTACACACTGAGCAAGGCCGCGCTGGAATCCGCCACCACCATGCTGGCCCAGGCGCTGGCGCCGCATGTACGCGTGGTCGGCATTGCCCCAGGCCTGACCCTCCCCAGCCACCTGCAAACGCCGGAGGCCTTTGAGCAAACGCACCGCCTGGCCCCGCTGGGGCAAGCCAGCACGGCAGCCGATATCGCCGATGCCGCCGTCTTCATGGCGCACAATCCGGCGATTACCGGCACCACTCTGCTGGTGGATGGCGGCCAGCACCTGGTGGGCTTTGCCCGCGATTTCAGCATGATGGCGCCCGGCCCCGAGCACTGAGCACTGAGCACTAAGCACTGCGCCAACGCGCCTTGGGCGCCATCACTCACACTCTGCCGCGCCCATCCGCCCTTATTTTCCTGAACCACATCATCATGTACTTACGCCGCGTTTTCTTTTCCCGCCTGGCGGTGGACGCCAATATCGGCATTCTGGCCCACGAGCTGCGCACCACCCAGCCCCTGCATATCGACGCCGAATTCGACGTCATCATCCGCCAGCCGGTCAACGACCATGATATCCGCAGCGTGCTGGACTACCGCCAGTTGCGCGATACCATCATCGCGGAATGCACGCGCGGTCATGTCAATCTGATCGAAACCCTGTGCGAAAAAGTCGGCCTGCGCCTGCTGGCGGATTTCAGCGATATCCAGACCGTCAAACTGCGCATCAGCAAACCCACGGTTTTCTCGGATTGCGCGGCCGTTGGCGTAGAAGTCACCATGGACCGGAATACCACGCTATGAACCAGCCTGCGCACGCCTCTGCCTCAACGCATGCCGCCGACCAAGCCGCCGGCATGCCGCAAGACACCCCGGCACAACCCGCCGCCAGTGCCGCCCCCAGCGCCAGGGCGCTCGCCCGCGAACGCCTGGAAAACAATAAGCTCGCCAAGCGCCTGGCGCGCGAAACCACCCGCGCCATCTCTGACTACAACATGATCGAGGAAGGCGACCGGGTGATGGTCTGCCTGTCTGGCGGCAAGGATTCCTATGGCCTGCTCGATATTCTGATGCGCCTGCGCAGCCGCGCGCCGTTCCACTTCGATATCATCGCGGTCAACCTGGATCAGAAGCAGCCAGGCTTTCCCGACCATATCCTGCCGGAATACCTGCGCAGCCTGGATGTCCCCTTCCATATCGAAACCCAGGACACCTACTCCATCGTCACGCGCGTGGTTCCGGAAGGCAAGACCATGTGCTCGCTCTGTTCACGCCTGCGGCGCGGCATTCTGTACCGCGTCGCCGATGAACTGGGCGCCACCAAGATTGCGCTGGGCCACCATCGCGACGATATCCTGGCCACTTTCTTTTTGAATCTGTTCTATGGCGGCAAACTGAAAGGCATGCCGCCCAAGCTGGTATCCGATGACGGCCGCCATACGGTGATCCGGCCGCTGGCCTATGTCCATGAGCGCGACCTGATTGCCTACGCGCGCCACATGCAGTTCCCCATCATCCCCTGTAATCTGTGCGGCAGCCAGGAGAACCTCAAGCGCCAGGAAGTCGGGCGCATGATCGCCCAATGGGACAAGGAACAGCCTGGCCGCTCCTGGAATATTTTCAATGCCTTGGCGCGTGTCGTGCCTTCACACCTGATGGATCGCGAGCTCTTCGATTTCGCCGGGCTCAGGCCAACCGGCATTCCAGACACCGAAGGCGACAAGGCCTTTGATGGCGATGAGTTCCAGGACCCGCCAGCGCCAGACGAACATGACGCAGCCGATGACGCCATTTCCGTCATGGCAGCCATCCCTGCCACGCCCGTCACTCCCGTCACTCCCGTCACTCCTGCCACGCCCGCCATCGGCGCGGCCGTGCCGCTGAAAGAAACCGCGCTGACATTCGTGCGCCCGGCAAGCACCCGAAAAAGCTCGCCGGACACCAGCGGCGAAGCCCCCCAGGCCTGACTTCAACCCGCCCGGGAAAGCCTCTGACGCCCGGCAGCCCCGCTGCCGGGCAGCGCGTCACGCGACCACGTTCACCTTGGCCGAGGCTTGCCTGGCCTTGGCGCGCGCCGCTTCCACATCGTCCGCCACGGCCAGCGCCACACCCATCCGGCGCTTCACGAAGGATTCCGGTTTGCCAAACAGGCGCAGATCCACGCCCGGTTCGGCCAGCGCATCCGCCACCCCTTCAAAAGAAACGGCACCGGCCTGCACACCGCCATAAATCACGCTGCTCGCGCCCGGCTGACGCAAGGAAGCATCCACCGGCAAGCCCAGCAAGGCCCGCGCATGCAGCACGAATTCACTTTGCGTCTGCGTCACCATCGTGACCATGCCGGTATCGTGCGGACGCGGACTGACTTCCGAGAACCAGACCTGGTCCCCCGCGACAAACAGTTCCACGCCAAACACGCCCCAACCGCCCAGAGCGCCGGTGACCGCTGCGGCAATGTCCCGCGCGCGTGCCAGCGCGGCTTCCGACATGGGGTGCGGCTGCCAGCTTTCGACATAATCGCCATCCACTTGCCGATGGCCGATGGGCGCGCAAAAACTGGTTTGCGTCGAGCCGTCCGCCGCGCGCGAACGCACAGTCAACAAAGTGATTTCATAATCGAAATGGATGAAGCCTTCAACAATCGCGCGGCCGCCGCCCACCCGGCCGCCTTCCTGCGCCACGCGCCAGGCCTCGGCCACGGCATCCTGCGAACGGATAACCGACTGGCCCTTGCCTGACGACGACATCACGGGCTTGATCACGCAGGGGTAACCGATTGCGCCATCCTCTGCTCCATCAATGGCGGCCTGCAACTCCGCCAGGCTGTCAACAAATTGATAAGGCGAGGTCGGCAGGCCCAACTCTTCTGCCGCCAGGCGCCGGATGCCTTCGCGGTTCATGGTCAGGCGCGCCGCCCGTGCCGTCGGGGTGACCCGCGCCACGCCAGCCTGTTCCAGCTCAACCAGCAGATCGGTTGCAATGGCCTCTATCTCCGGGACGATAATATGCGGCCTTTCCTGCTCAACCACACGACGCAGCGCGTCACGATCCGTCATCGGAATCACGTGGGCGCGATGCGCGACCTGCTGGCCCGGCGCATTTTCATAGCGGTCAACCGCAATGACCTCGGCGCCCAGCTGCTGCAAGGCAATCACCACTTCCTTGCCCAGTTCGCCCGCGCCCAGCAGCATGACCCGCACCGCGCGGTCGGACAAAGGGGTACCCAGCACAACGGCGGCATTGGCGGTCGGCATGAACCTGCTCCATAAATGAATGACAATACACAAGAGGAAACGCCGCGAACGGCTGGCGCAATGCGCCATAATCCTGGCGGGCACGGCTGCCCGGCAGCTGCGGCTGCCCGGCAGCTGCGGCTGCCAGATTGCCACGCGCCTGGCGGCTTTGCAAATCCCAGATACGCCTGCGCGGTCTGCACTGCACTAAAATCCCGTTATGGACATCAACACCGCATTCACCCCTGAACTCGCGCTGGCCAGCGCTTTCCGGACGCTGGAAACCGAAGCGCAGGCCATTCTGGCGCTGCGTGACGGCCTGCGCACCGCCTTTCCCGACGCCGTAGCGCGCATCCTGGCCTGCAAAGGACGGGTGATTGTCACGGGTCTGGGCAAGACCGGCCATATCGCGACCAAAATCGCCGCAACGTTTGCGTCAACCGGCACCCCCTCGTTCTTCCTGCATGCCGCCGAAGCGGTACACGGCGATCTCGGCATGGTGACGGGCGCAGATATCCTGCTCGCCATTTCGCAATCCGGCGGCAGCCAGGAGCTGCTGACCATTCTGCCGGCGGTGCGCCGCCTGGGCGTCCCGGTTATCGCCATCAGCGGCAATCCGCAATCGGAACTTGCGCGCAATGCCGACATCTATCTCAGCAGCGCCGTCGCGCAGGAAGCCTGCCCGCTCAACCTGGCGCCCACGGCCAGCACCACTGCCGCGCTGGCGCTGGGCGATGCGCTGGCCGTTGCCTGCCTGGAAGCCCGGGGCTTCAATGCGCAGGATTTTGCCCGTTCGCACCCCGGCGGCGCGCTGGGCCGCCGCCTGCTGACGCTGGTGCGCGATGTCATGCGCCAGGGCGATGCGCTGCCTACCGTCTCCCTGCAAGCCAGCATGATCCAGGCACTGGAAGAAATCTCGCGCAAGGGCATGGGCATGACCATCGTGCTGGATGACACAGACCGCCCCTGCGGTATTTTCACAGATGGCGATCTGCGCCGCGTGCTGGAAAAGCGCGGCAGCATCACAGGTTTGAGCGTCAGCGAAGGCATGACGCGCCAGCCGCGCGCCATCCTCCCCGAAGCGCTGGCCGTCGATGCGGCCGCGCGCATGGACGAGCTGCGCGTCAGCCAGCTGCTCGTCACCGATGCCCAGGGCAAGCTGGTAGGCGCCCTGCACATGCATGACCTGATGGCCGCCAAGGTCATCTGACCCACCCGCCCGCATACCGTATCAAGGAAGCCAATGACCACGACCTCTCCGCTCAGCCCCACGCCGCACCCGATCGACGCGCTTGTCCTGTCGGGCCTGCCCGAAGCGACCCGTGAGCGCGCCGCGGCCGTGCGCCTGCTGGCGCTGGATGTGGACGGTGTCCTGACGGACGGCAGCCTGATTTATGGCGAACAGGGCGAAGCGCTCAAGCGCTTCAACGTTCTGGATGGTTACGGCCTGCAAATGCTGCGTGATAACGGCATTCTGGTCGCGCTGATTACCGGCCGCAAAGGCCTGATCCTGGAACGCCGCGCCGCGGATCTGGGCATCAGCATCGTGCTTCAGGGCGTGCGCGACAAATACAGCGCCCTGCAAGAGCTGGCGCGCGAACACAGCCTGCTGTTGTCGCAAACCGCTTTCATGGGCGACGATCTGATAGATGTGCCGGCCATGCAGCGCGCCGGCCTGGCCGCCAGCGTTCCCAACGCGCCAGCCTATGTGCGCCAGGCCGCGCACTGGGTCGCCAGCCTGTCTGGCGGCCATGGCGCCGTGCGCGAATATTGCGACCTGATTCTTGCTGCCCAGGGCAAACTGGGCCAGCGCGTGCAATCCGGCGGCGCTGGCGCGCCCGTCGTTCAGTAGCGGAGCCATCCATGCGCGACCGCATGCCTTCCCTGACTGCCCTGATCCTGCTGCTGGCCCTGGTGGCCGGTACCTGGTGGGCAGCCGATTACGCCCAGCGCTCCATCCCCATCGACCCGCCGCCGCGCATGACGCACGAGCCGGACGCCTGGGCAGAGGCCTTCGCCCTCATGCAGACCGATCCGCAGGGCCGCCCGACCAGCCGCCTGGAAGGCAGCCGCATGGAGCACTTCCCGGACGACGATTCCTACGCCGTGGATGCCCCGCGCGCCATCAGCCAGCAGGCAGCCAATCCGGTTACGATAGGCACAGCCCGCACCGGCATCATGGATCAAGACGGCAAGCGCATTACACT
Organism: Kerstersia sp.; assembly: GCF_052103615.1. Classification (NCBI taxonomy): domain Bacteria; kingdom Pseudomonadati; phylum Pseudomonadota; class Betaproteobacteria; order Burkholderiales; family Alcaligenaceae; genus Kerstersia; species Kerstersia sp. The sequence goes on from NZ_JBQEKA010000001.1 coordinate 104,586, forward strand.
GCAGGGCGATGCCCGGCTGCTGCGCAAGGCAGATACCGACCGCCCGGCGCTGGAAGTCCGCAGCGAAGAAATCATTATCCTGCCGGACGAAGACCTGGCCTACACCGATGCGCCCGCCACCGTTACCCATGGAAAATCGCGCATGCAGGGCACCGGCATGCGCTACGACAATGCCAGCCGGCAGTTGAAGGTACAGTCTTCCACGCAAGTCCATATCGACGGCGAAAACCAGCCGGGGCTCCGATCCTCTCGTTCACGACAGCCATGAATCCATCCTTTCTTGCCCGCCCCATCCTCCTGTTGAGCGCCTGCGCCGCCCTGCTGTGCGGCGCCGCGCAGGCCCAGCAAGCAAATGCCGAAGACCCCAGCACGCAAATCCTGTCTGTCTCGCTGGAATATGACGACCTCAACCGCAGCAGCATTTTCTCCGGCGACGTCATCATGACGCGCGGCATGATGACCTTGAATGCCGACCGCCTGGAAATGCGGGAAGACAAGGACGGCTTCCAATATGGCACGGCAACCGCCAACAGCGGCAAACAGGTGCGCATCCGCCAGGAACGTCCGGAAAATGCCGAAATCTTCGAAGCCCGCGGCCAGCGCGCCGACTACGACAGCAAGGCAGAAACCATTGTGCTGAACGGCAATGCCAGCATTGTGCGCATGATTTGCGGCAAACCCTACGACCGCATCCATGGCGACCGTATCGTTTACAACCAGAAAAACGACACCTATTCGGCCAGCAGCGACTCCGGCCGGGTCCGTTCCGTGGCTCAGCCGCGCAACAAGACCGAGGCCGCCGCGGCTGAATGCCTGGGCCGCCCCGCCGCCAGGCAGCAATAAGGCACACGATGGCAAATATCTCCCCCTCCGCGCTGGGCAGCAAGAAGCCCGGCAGCCTGCGCGCCACCGGCCTGCGCAAAACCTATAACAAACGCACTGTGGTGCAAGACGTGTCCGTCTCCGTCGATAGCGGCGAAGTTGTCGGCCTGCTCGGCCCCAATGGCGCGGGCAAAACCACCAGTTTCTACATGATCGTCGGCCTGGTTCCGGCGGATGCCGGCCGCATTGAGATCGACGGCTACGACGCCACCGCGCTGCCCATCCATCGCCGGGCCCGCCTGGGGCTGTCCTACCTGCCCCAGGACGCTTCCGTCTTCCGCCGCCTGACGGTGGAACAGAACATCCGCGCCGTACTGGAACTGCAAATCGACGCCAATGGCAAATCCCTGCCCACCAAAGAGGTCGATGAACAGCTGGAAAACCTGCTGGACGAACTGCAGATCGACCATATCCGCGAAAGCATGGCGATTTCGCTCTCCGGCGGCGAGCGCCGCCGCGTGGAAATCGCCCGGGCGCTGGCGACCCGGCCCCGCTTCATCCTGCTCGATGAACCCTTCGCCGGCGTTGACCCCATCGCCGTGATCGAAATCCAGCGCATCGTGCGGTTTCTCAAGGGGCGCGGCATCGGCGTCCTCATTACCGACCACAACGTGCGCGAAACCCTGGGGATCTGTGACCGCGCCTACATCATCAGCGAAGGCAAGGTACTGACCAACGGCCACCCGGATGAAATCGTCGGGGACCCGGCGGTGCGGCGTGTGTACCTGGGCGAGCACTTCCGCATGTAAGACAGGCGGCAAAGCAGCATGTGCCGGGGGTTTGGCCGCAAACCCCCGGCAATTTCCGCACGGATTTGTCCTGCCTCATGGACAGTGTCAATGACAGCATAGGTGGGCTTGATTTCGGCGCTCATCCCGATACACTGGGAACATACGGCGGAAAAATATTCCGCCAGGCACCGGGGCTCAGGCCAGCAGGCAGGCGCCCCGGGATCATCACCCCGGAGGGAGCAATATGAATCTGAATATCAGCGGTCACCACCTGGAAGTCACCCCTGCCATCCGCGACTACGTCACCTCCAAGCTCTCCCGCGCCCTGGGCCGATTCGACAGCGTCATCGACGCCCAGGTCATTCTGTCGGTCGAGAAGCTGCGCCACAAGGCTGAAGTCACCGTCCGCGTCCCAGGCAAGGACTTGCACAGTGAAGCCGTGGAAGAAACCCTCTACGCCGCCATCGACCTGCTAGCCGACAAACTCGACAGGCAAGTCACCGACCACAAGAACCGTGTCCGCGACCACGCGCACGAATCCGCCAAACGCCAGGTCCTTGAATAACCCGGCAACAACCCGCACACCGCCCGCTCAGCCGGGCGGTGTGCGTTTCCGGCGCCTGCAAAGCGAAAAGATTTTTGCATTGCGGTATAAGTCCCTATAATGCGAAACCATGAACCATTTGTCGCGCATTCTGCCTGCCGGCAATGTCGTGCTCGATCTGCCCGTCACCAGTAAGAAACGGGCATTCGAGCAGGCCGGCCTGCTATTTGAAAACCATCACGGCCTGGCTCGCTCCACCGTGTTTGACAGCCTGTTCTCCCGGGAACGGCTGGGTTCCACCGCACTCGGCCACGGCGTTGCTGTTCCGCACGGCCGCGTCAAAGGCCTGACGCACGCGCTATCCGCGTTCTACCGCCTGGCGCAACCCATCCCTTTCGATGCCCCCGACGGCCAGCCCGTCAGCCTGCTGATGTTCCTGCTGGTACCGGAAACCGCTACCCAGCAGCACCTGGACATCCTGGCTGAACTGGCCCAGCTGCTTTCCGACAAAGCACTGCGCGAGCGCCTGATGACGGAAACTGACCCGGGCATCGTTCATCAACTGCTGACCCAATACACGCCTTCCGGGGCGTCTGGGGAATAGGGTCGCCCGCCATGGTGACGATCCGCAACCTGGTCGAGGACAACGCCCCCCTCGTCCCGTTTACCTGGATCGCCAGCGAAGCGGCCGCTGATCGCGAGATGCCCAATGATGGGGATTCGGCCGCCGATCTCATCGGGCACCTGAACCTGATCCATCCCGGACGCATTCAGGTTTTCGGCGACCAGGAAATTGCTTTCTACTGCCGCCTGGAGCGCCGCCGCCGCGGCCAGCATATGGCGGAACTGCTGGCAGCAGGCGTGCCAGCCATGATTCTTGCTGAAGACTCCATCAGCCGCACGCCCCCCGACCTCATCCAGGCCTGTGAAAGCCAGCAGGTTCCCTTGCTGGCCACGCCGATGCCGGCGGCACGCGTGATTGACCTGCTGCGCAATTATCTTGGCAAGCGCATGGCGCCCACCACAACCGTGCATGGCGTCTTCATGGACGTGCTCGGCCTGGGTGTGCTCATTACCGGCGAATCCGGCCTGGGGAAAAGCGAGCTGGCGCTGGAACTGATTTCGCGGGGCCACGGCCTGGTGGCCGACGATGCCGTCGATTTTGCCCGTACCGCCCCCACCCTGGTCGAGGGCTATTGCCCGCCGCTCCTACAGAATCTTCTGGAAGTGCGGGGCCTGGGGCTGCTGGACATCCGAACCATCTTCGGCGAAACCTCGGTGCGGCGTAAAATGCCGCTCAAACTCATTGTCCACCTGGTGCGCTCCAGCGCCACTGAGAAATTCGAACGCCTGCCATTGCAGGACCTGAGCCAGGATGTGCTAGGCTTACCCATACGCAGGGTCATGCTCCAGGTAGCGGCAGGCCGCAACCTGGCCGTTCTGGTCGAAGCCGCCGTGCGTAACACCATCCTCAAGTTGCGTGGCATAGATACCTTGGGAGAATTCATGAGCCGCCAATCCCAGGCCATCATGCAGGGAATAGACAAGCCATGAATCCGCCGGTTCAGGATATCGTCATCATCACCGGCATATCCGGCTCCGGCAAATCCGTTGCGCTGCGCATGCTGGAGGATTCAGGCTACACCTGTATCGACAACCTGCCCATCCGTTATCTGCAGGATTTCTGCGTCGATCTGAATTCACAGCCGCCCAGCCACGCGGCCGTTGCCATTGATGCCCGCTCGCCCGGGGAAATTGAAGACCTGCCGGAAGCGCTCACCGCCATCCGCTCCATGGGTATCCCATTGCGCGTGGTGTTCCTGGATGCCAGCACAGAAGCCCTGGTGCAGCGCTACTCCGAATCCCGCCGCCGCCATCCGCTGACAGACAGGCTATCCGCCTCCGGCAAGACGCTGACTCTGACGGAATGCATCCAGCAGGAACGCGAACTGCTGGCGCCGCTGCGCGAACAGGAACACATCATCGACACCTCCTATCTCAGCCCGGCGCAATTGCGCCACTGGATCGGCCAGGTTGTCCAGGTGGAACGGCTGCCGCTGCTGCTCACCTTCGAATCCTTTGCCTACAAGATCGGCGTGCCCAGCGACGCCGACCTGGTCTTTGATGCCCGCTGCCTGCCCAACCCGCACTATGACGCCGCCTTGCGCCCGCTGACCGGCAAAGATGCGCCAGTGGCCAAATGGCTGGAAGGCTATGCGCAAGTCGGCGAAATGATCGACGATATCTACGGCCTGGTACGCAAATGGCTGCCGCGCTATATGCAGGATACCCGCAGCTATCTCACCGTTGCGGTGGGCTGTACCGGGGGCCAGCACCGTTCCGTCTATGTCGTGGAACAGCTCGCCCTGCGCTTTGCTTCCCATTCCCCCCTGCTGGTGCGGCACCGCTCGCCCATCCATATTCCCCGCGCATGAGACCCGGCGCGTCCGTCATTCTGCCTGTCACGGCGGCGCGCCGCTGGCCCTGGCTGCTGCTGGCCTGCGTGCTGGCCGTCCTGCTGGCGGCCTGCGGCAGCGCGCCCAAACGCGGCGGCGGCTATTACAAGGATGATGGCCCGCATGCGCGCGTGCCCTCTGACCTGGACAAAGTCCCGGACGCCGTGCCCCGCGTGGAACCTTACGCCAGCGGCCCCAACCGCCCCTACAGCGTTTTCGGCAAGAAATATGTGCCGGACACCAGCGGCCGCGCCTACCGTAACCGCGGCACCGCTTCCTGGTATGGCAAGAAATTCCACGGCCAACCGACGTCCAACGGCGAAACCTACGATATGTACAAGATGACGGCAGCGCATCCCACGCTGCCCATCCCCAGCTATGCGAAGGTGACCCGTACCGCCAATGGCCGCAGTGTCATTGTCCGCATCAATGACCGCGGCCCTTTCCATGATGGCCGCATCATCGACCTTTCCTACGCCGCCGCCCACAGGCTGGACATCATCGCCCCCGGCAGCGGTGAAGTGCTGGTCGAATGGATCAGCCCGGACGACATCCGCGGCAACCGGGTGCCGCAGCCCTCAGGCCCGGCCCCCGCCGTCGCGCTTGCCGTCCCCCCCGACCCCGCTCCTGCCCTAAGCACATCCGGCGTTTCCGGCTCAAGTTCAGGCATCTTCCTGCAACTGGGGGCTTTTGGCTCAGCAGAAAACGCCAATGCCTTCCTGGCGCAAATGCGCGGCGCACTCAACAACGATCCCCGCCTGCGGCTGGAACAAGGCGGCAATGGCATCTACCGCGTCCGTCTGGGCCCCTACCCGGACCGCCGCAGCGCGGAAGATGCGGCCAGCCATATCGGCCGCCAGCTGGGCATATCGCCTTCCATCGCTTTGCAACCCTGAGAAACCGCTGCTCGTGAATGCCGCGCGCCGCTTTCTGCTATACCTGCTGTTAGGCTTGGCGCTGCTTGCATTGGCTGCCTTGGCCTACACCCGTATCATGGGCCGGCTGGCGCCAGGCGTGCCGCCAGCTGTCGAACAAGGGATGCCGCAGGCCGATCTGGTGCGTGTTTACAAATCCGCCAGACGCATGGAACTCTGGCAGGAAAACAAGCTGCTGGGCAGCTATCGCATTGCCCTTGGCGGCGCGCCAGAAGCCGGGCATAAACAAAAATCGGGCGATCAGCGCACACCGGAAGGCCGTTATGTGATCGACTGGCGCAACCCGCGCTCGCGGGCTTATCTCAGCCTGCACATTTCCTACCCCAATGCGCAGGATCGCCAGGCGGCCGCTGCCGCGGGCTACCCGCCAGGCGGCGATATCATGATCCACGGCCTGCCCAATGGGTGGGGCGCCTTCGGCCCCATCCACCACTGGATGGACTGGACCGACGGCTGCATCGGCGTCAGCAACGATGAAATGCGGGAAATCTGGTCGCGGGTTCCTAACGGCACCGCCATAGAAATCAAAGCCTGAGCCGCCCGCCAGGGTGGACAATTCCAGCACTGGCCGGCTTCCCCCGCTGGCTCAGGCGCGGCAGACTGGCGCCATGGCCTCAATCTGCTTCATTCTTGCGTTGCAAGGCACGGCGATAAATCGCATCGCGATCGCCCCCCGTCACCTTCTGCGCCACCTTCACCGCGTCACGCAAGGACAAGCTCTCCAGCAGTGCATCCAGCAGCGTATCGAGCGCGGGATCCCCTGCATCGGCCGCATCCTCATCCTCATCGCTGATTTGCGCCTCGCTTTCGTGCAGAATCAGCACGAACTCCCCTTGGCCGCGGTGCGGCTGGGCTTCCAGCCAGGCCTGGGCGCCAGCAGCCGGCACCGTCGCCACCTCTTCGAAGCGCTTGCTCAACTCACGCGCAATCGTTATCCGCCGTTGCGGGCCGCCGATCTCCAGCACATCGGCCAAGGTCGCCTTAAGCCGGTGCGGCGACTCGAAAAACACCACGGGCGCGGCCAACGCCGCCCAGCGCCGCAGCCAGCGCTGGCGCGCCATACTCTTGTGGGGCGCAAACCCGGCGAAAGCAAAAGCCGGGTTTTCATCCGACGTCGCGCCACTGGCCATCAAGGCAGCAATCACCGCGCTCGGGCCCGGCACCGGCACCACCTGATAGCCCGCTTCCCGCACGGCACGCACCACGCGCGCGCCAGGGTCGCTGACCGCTGGCGCACCCGCGTCAGATACCAGGGCCACCCGCTGCCCAGCCGCCAGGCGTTCCAGAATATCCTGCGCCGCGCTGGCCTCGTTGTGGCGATGCGCCGCCATCAGGGGCGTGGACAGGCCCCAGGCGTCGAACAGGGTGCGGGTCACACGGGTATCCTCGGCCGCCACCACATCGACCTTGGCCAGCGCCTGCCAGGCCCGCACGCTCAAATCGCCCAAATTGCCGATGGGCGTGGCCACCACGTACAGGGCGGAAGCAGGCCAATGCTGCGCCAGCACTTTCTCTGCGGCACGCAGCCAGGCCGAAGGCGCGGATAGGAAAATATCGGATGTCTCGTTCATCCCGCGAGGATACTATTTTCAGCGGCGCCGCGTACGCCCCGATCTGGCAGCAAATCGAACAAGCGCAAAAGCGCGCGCGGCGCAACCGCAAGCGGCGGCTGGCACGGCAACACGCCGGACACGGCGGCGCCGTAACGCCGCCCGCGCCATACGCCCCTGCGCACCCGCCATCCCGCCCAGCCTCGCAGCACGGGCCTGCCCGCCAGCTCGGCGACCGCGCGGAAGATCTCGCCCTGGCGCACCTGCAAGCCGCCGGGCTGCGACTGCTGGCGCGCAACCTGCAATGCCGCGCCGGAGAAATCGACCTCGTCATGCGCGACGGCCAGGAACTTGTCTTCGTGGAAGTCCGCCAGCGCAGCGATTGCCGCCATGGCGGCGCGGCGGCCAGCGTAGATGCCGGTAAACAAAGGCGGTTGCTGGCCACTGCAGCGCGGTTTCTTCCGCAGATCCAACGTGTCTATTTCCATGGCAGAGAACCGCGCTGCCGCTTTGACGTGCTTGCCATCGACGGTCGCACCATCCACTGGCTGAAAAGCGCCTTCCTCAGCTAGGTTCCAGCTCAAGAGCCGCCTCCCCCTGAATGCCCTCGCCATTCAGAGCCATGAACAAAAGCCAGCGCACACCTATGAATACGACAATATTTTCCGGAAATTGACAAAAATCATCGGCTAGAACCGTAACAGATTTGAGAATTGCACTCATTCTCTAATTCGTCATTGTCTGACCTGAAAGCCTTGATGAAGTCGTGCTGCTTTTCCATGCTCCCGCCGTGCCCCCGATTCCGCGCCCATTTGATCGAATTCCCATGATCACGGGACAACACCAGATAGAACATGTCTTCAGAACACTGCTCCCCGCCCAAACTCCTGGCGCTCATCATCGCCGGCCTCGGCTACGTTGCCAGCGGTTTACCGCCAGTTGCCGCCCAGCCATTGGCTGCCGACATCCGGACAGCTGAGCCCAAAAATCCGCCGCGGGCATCTGAAACACTCCCTCAGCCTCATGAGGCTTCTCAAGACAGCACGGACGGTATCACTCAGTTGCATGCAGTCGAAGTTGTCGCCCCTGAACGCACGGATGACGAGAAAGGCGCTGACGATGTCTTCCACAAGAACGTCTCAAACGTTTATATGGGCAAGGAAGAAATCGAACGCTACCGCATCGACGCAGCGGGCGACGTGCTCAAGGGCCTCAACGGCGTTTACAACATGAACACTCGCACCGCTGGCGGTGCCATCACGCCGAATATCCGCGGTATTTCCGGAAAGGGGCGCATCCCCGTCACCATAGACGGCACGGAACAAACCGTGGATGTCTGGCAGAACAACTATGGCGTCGGTGACCGCAACTACGTCGATCCCGCCCTGTTCCGCAGCATCGCCGTCGATAAGAGCCCGGATCTCAGCCGCAATATGAAGCCGGGCGTCGGCGGCTCCATCGCCATTCGCACCATTGAAGCCAGTGACATCGTCAAGAACGGCGACACCTGGGCGCTGCAGCTCAAGCTGGAAGGTGCAAACAATACGATCAAGCCACAGAACAAGCTTGACCAATTCCTGGGTAAGGACTATCGCCGCGTCGGCGGCACCGCCGATGGCGCCGGCGGCGGTTTCCAGAATGGTGAGCTCAGCCCTTACGCCCTGCTCATGGATGACGTCGATGCCCCCAGGGACAAGGGCAGCGCTGACAACTGGCGTTTCGGTGGAGACAAGTCTGCCATGCTCGCGGCTGCGTTTCAGACGGATATTACCGATGGCCTGCTGAGTTACGCCTATCGCAACAAGGGCAATTATTTCGCCGGCAAGAACGGCGTGGGCGATTATCTGGACAATCCGATCTACGACATGGACAACTGCGGTATCGACTGCAAAAGTTCAGCGGCCTTTGTCCCCAACATGGGAGAGATGTATCCGGCCGGTGCAGAAGTCTTCAACAGCAATACCCGTACCGAAACACTGCTGGCCAAGAACAACTGGCACTTCGGCGACAACCAGAAACTCAGCCTGCAATACATGCGCACGGATGTGCGATTCGGCGAGATCAATCCATTCCAGTCCACCTGGGCGCTGAATTTCTATGAGTTGAACCCTGACTTCATCGACCAGCCCAAACCGCCACAAACCCAGAACATTGACTCCAAGATCCGCTCGGATACCTGGAAGCTAGGGTACGAATTCAAACCCGAAGACAACCGCTGGGTAGATCTTGAGGCCAGTCTCTGGCGCGTCAAAACCGACAGCGTCCGTCATCAGAGCGGCGGCATGTCCCTGGCGGTCAATACGCCCGACACCATGCACGATGCCTGGTACTGGTGCAATGTACGCAATACGACGCCATGGAGTATGGCGGAATCTACTTGCGAAGAACTGGGCGATATGTGGGGCTTCGACAAAAGCACCACGCTAGACGAAATCATCGCTGAATCCGATGCCATCTTCGGCACCGAAGGCAAGAAGATCATTTCCGGCGCACAGCAAACCACCCAGGTGACGCGCAACGGCGCCAATCTCAGCAATCGCTTCAAGTTGGCGCCCAACTTCAATTTGACCCTGGGCGCAGACATCCAGCGCGAGAAACTCGGGGAAGAAAGCACCATCATCAACAGTGACGACCTTTTCAACATCTACGGCACTGTCACCGGACTGGCCAAACTTGCCGGGCCGCGCAGCGGCAAAAGGCAGGAATGGGGCATGACCATGACGACGGACTGGCAGCCAGTTTCCTGGCTCAATGTCCAGGCTGGCGTGCGCTATACCCGCTTCAAGGGCGAAGACACGGCAATGTCCGAAGAACGGCAACAACGCAACGAACAGTTCGCCTGGGGCGGGGGCTTCAACGAATATATCGACGCCTACTCCCTGCCGTATTGGGAAATCGGCTCTGCGGAGTTCAAGGCGGATTATGAAAACCAGAGGGATCTCTTTGACCAATGGGCGAACACTATCGGAAAAGATAACCCTTTAGGCGATCCCGCAGCCGCACAACGCGCTACGGAATCCTCTCAGGCGTTCACCAAGCAATATGGGGTAACGCCTAATTCCGTCCGGTCAATCTCGCAGAACGGACAGATAATTTACTACCAGTTCCGCTCCGACAATGTCATTCCATTTCGCAACGGGAAACCGGATAGTTCGGCGTCAACTTTGACGCCAGGCATGTTCGATGAGAAAGTCAGCACGCCTCAGGCAACGGAAGGCGAATACTACAAATACCTGATGGGCGGCCCAAAGCCTGATGCCCTCCCCTACGAAGAATGGAAGCTTCTCCCTAGCACTACCCGCCAAGTCACGACCGCCGCAGGGGAGTACAACCCTAACGGAGATTACTCCGGAGCGCTGAAAGCCATCACCCGACCCATCACCGACGACCAGAAGTGGGCTCGGCCAGAAAAACTGAAAGGCGATGCCTGGGCACCCATGCTGGCGCTGACCGTTTCGCTCAGCCCACAACAACGCCTGTTTGCCCGCTATGCGGAAATGACGCGTTTTCCAAGTATTTACGAGGCCACATCCACTGCCATCGACGGGCTGGTCAGCATGCCTACTGCGCCAGGCTTCGATCTCAAGCCGGAACGCAGCCGGAACTGGGAAATCGGCTATGCCTTCGATTTCACCCCGTATTGGGACAAGCTGGATTATGGCGACATCCGCCTGAGCTACTTCAGCAATACGATCAGAAATGTCATTGATACGACCGAGGCGCGGCGCATCACGCAATATGACAAGAAGATTGTCAAAGGGCTGGAGTTTCAAAGCCGTATCGACACTGGCGGCTTCTTTGCTTCTGCCGGTGTCACCTACCGCCTGAAAAATGTCACCTGCGATGCCGATACCGCATTTGCCTTTGATATGTACCTGCGCCGTATTCCCGAATGCATAGAGGGCGGATTTGGCGTCACGCGTTTCTACCAGTCCCAGCAGCCCAAGTATTCGATCAATGTGGATCTGGGTACGCGCCTGCTGGATCGCAAGCTTGAACTGGGCGTGCGCGGCATTTATCACAGCGATGTCAAAACCAGCCAGTACGACCGCCTGCTGCAACAGGGGCTGGCCGACATCTTCACCTTCACTGGCAAGCCTTACCACTGGCGCCCCACGCTGCTCCTGGATGCCTATGGCCGTTATCAGATCAACGACACCCTGTCAGTCAATGCCAGTGTCACCAACCTGACCAACCGCTACTACCTGGACCCGATGTCCAACGTCGCTGCGCCCGGCCCTGGCCGCACCGTCATGCTGGGCATGCAAGCCCTGTTCTGAACCGTCTTTTGCCGGTTTTCAAACGCAAAACCGGATGCTTACCCACTCTCACAAGGAAGCCTGTCATGATGTCCAAAACTATCCTGTCCATCGTTCTGCTCGGTGCCTTTGTGCCTGCCCATGCGGCGGTCACCGGTGGCACCAGCAATGCCACCAATGTTGCCCCGCAAGCCTCGACCGCACTCCCCTTCGGCGCCAATAAGCCGGGGCTCTCGCTCAATGGCTCTTCGCTCGTCATCAACCTGAAAGATGGCCCGATTCATCACATTGCCCAGAAGTACAACAACGCGCCCATCAATAGCTCGCTGAGCGCCAGCGTGAACGGATTGGCCAATCCGAAATACCTGACACTCAAAGATGTCAATGCCGTCGCCGGTCTGTTCACCAACCCGACTCTGGGCCAGATCTGGTACGAGCAACGCAGCCCGAATGAAGCCATAGCAGGACAACAAACGGCCATCTTTGGGGTGTACAGCATCCGCCAGATCGCCAACCCGGCCTTGCCGGCCGCACCGAAATTCGGTGGTCTGGTGATCGCCGAGGTTCCCAACCTGCCTGCAGGCACGGCCGTCTATTTCGGCGAATGGGGGCCGCGTGCGGGCAACCCCAGCACGGGCTCCGATACCAATCTCAACCTGAATACGGCAGACCACACGGTGTGGTATGTCGGTGAAAACGCAACGGGCAGCACCAAGCACCTCAGCACCGCAAGCTATGCCGTACTGGGGGTCAATCAGCACGTTCCCGGCCAGAATGATTTCTTCCAGGGGCAACTGAACGCCACCTTCGGCAATCAAGACAAGGGCAGCCTGAATGGCGCACTGACCCGGGTGTCCAACACCAGCGATGTGGTCGCATTCGATAACGTCACCATCGACAACAACGACGGGACTTTCTTCAAGGACGCCGCCGGCAACCGGATCATTTCCGGCCAATTCTTCGGGCCTAATGCAGACGCGTTGGCAGGCTATGCCAACCGCGGCACCAGCAACCCTGCCGATGATGTCGCCTTCGGCGGCAACAGGGTCCAATAAACCGGCCAGCCCAAGCCACACAGGGCCCGCCAAGTTGGCGGGCCCTGTCCCGACTCCGGAAAGCGGCACCCGCCGCAGCCGCCCTCTTTGCCTCGCTGATGACCCGTCCGCTCCCCAAGCTGCTCCTGGCCTGCCTGCTGGCCTGCCCTTATTTTTCCGCCTGCGCAGACGACGACGATACCCGTTTCCTGCTGAACACCACGCAACAGCAACTGCGTGTCGAACAGCAGCGGGACTGGTTGCACGCCGATACACCAGCAGGAGAAAGACGCCTGGTCATCGAAGGCCAGGAATATCGTGTCGCAGAAGATGCCGCCGGCCTGGCATTGGGTATCTTCTATGCCATCAACCTGCAGCAGTGGGATAAAGTCGAGGAATTCCTTTCGAAGTACCGCCTGTTAGCAGCCAGCCGGACAGAAGTGATCCTGCTGGCCGAAGGCCTGCATGCCCGTGCACGAGGCGATACCGCAACTGCGCTGGAGCGCCTGCGGCGCGCCAAGCTTGCCGCCCCCGGCGACACCCGTATCCGCCTGGAACTTGCGCGGCTTTATGCCGAGGACTATCAGAGCCACGAAGCCATCGAACAATTCGAAGCCGTGAGGGCCGAGGACATTCCGCCTGAAACCCGCAGCACCATCGACACCTACATTGCCGCCGTCGCTCAACGCAACCGCTGGCACGGCTCACTCAGCATCGGTGGCGGCTACAGCAACAACATCAACCAGGCCAATGGTGCGCAACGCTGCGTCGTCCAGATCCTGCAGCAATGCTTCGTCACCGAATCCCTGCCCGCACCGGTGGCGTCGTCCTTCCTGAACTACCAGCTTTCCCTGCAGAAACGCATTGCGCTGGGCGGCCATCACAACCTGCTGCTCCGCCCGCTGCTCTACGGCACCCGATATCACAAAGAAGACAACCAAAGCACTTTTCTCAAGGACAGCAGCGACAACACCACCGTGCTCTATGCCGGCTACAACTACAAAAACGCCAGCACGGAGTTTTCCGTCTCCCCCTACTTCGAGCACTATTACCGGGGCACGCACACCCATTACACAGCACCCGGCCTGGAACTCAGTTTGTCGCATGACCTGAACCGCCGCTGGACACTGAATGCCCAGGCCAACAGCAAGCGCTACCATTACTCGGACGCGGAAAAGTTGTACTTCTCGGACTACACGCAGTCCTCGGCCGGCCTGGGAGCCAGCTTTCAATTGTCTGCCACGGGGTCCCTGTTCGCAGGGGTCGATTGGACCCGCCGCCGCTACCCCTGGGCGGCCGCCAGCAGCAAGGACCAGGCCTGGCGCATCGGCCTGTTCAAATATCTCGACAGCGGCTTTTACCTCAATGCCATGGCGCTCTATCGTGACAGCCGCTATGACGAGCGCACCTTCCTGTCGGACAACCCACGCAAGGACATTCAGAAAATGCTGATCGCCACGCTGGGCATGCCACGCTGGCGCATCGGCAGCATTTATCCGGAAATCCGCTTCAAAAGGCTCATCAACGATAGCAACATCATCCACTATCAATATCGCCAAAGCGAAGCATCGCTCAATTTCAAGTACATCTTCTGAGCCCTGGCAGGCCTGGCAAACCGGCCTTCGACTGCACACCCAACAGCACCCACGACAGCGGGAATGATAATTGTCATTGTCTTTCACGCCATGACGCGCCACACTGCGACGCATCAAGGCTTTCCATCCAGACATCATGCATCGCCCGTTTCCACACCCGCAACGCCGCCGTTTGCTGCTGTCCCTGGCATTGGCGCCTGCTGCGACAGCACTGCCCTGGCATACTCATGCCTCGGAAGCCGCTGCACCTGCCCGCTACCCTATCCTGACCCTCTCCGGCCCGCCCGCGACTGTCACCCTGCCGTTGCTGCACATGCTGGAAACCAATCCGCTGGCCGATGTTGCCGAAAAACTGGTGTTCAAGCCCTGGCGCGATCCCGACCAGCTGCGTGTCATCGCCATCGAGCAAAGCGCGGATTTCATTGCGGCGCCTTCCAATGTGGCAGCCAATCTGTATAACCGCGGCGTGCCGCTGCAACTGCTGAATGTGTCCGTCTGGGGCATGCTGGCGCTGGTGTCGCGCACGCCGGACCGCCACACGCTGGCAGACTTCAAGGGCGAAGAAATCGCCATGCCGTTTCGCGCCGACATGCCCGATATCCTGTTCCAGCTCCTGGCACGCGCGCAGGGGCTGGACCCGCAGCGCGATTTCAAGCTGCGCTATGTGGCTTCGCCCATGGATGCAGCGCAATTGCTGATCACTCGCCGGGTGGATCATGCCTTGCTGGCCGAGCCTGCCGTTTCCATGGTGCTGGCGAAGTCGCAGTCCTTCCCCGCCAATGTCATTGCGCCCGATCTTTACCGCAGTGTCGATCTGCAGCAGGAATGGGGCCGGCTGCTGGAGCGCGAACCGCGTATTCCGCAGGCCGGTATCGCCGCGCTGGGCAAGGCTGCGCAGGACCCGGAGCTGCTTGCGCGTTTTACCGCCGCTCATGCCGATTCGCATGCCTGGTGCATCGCCAACCCGGACGCCTGCGGTGAGCTGGCGGAAAAATACATCGACCTGCTGCGGGCGGATGCTGTCGCGGATGCCTTGCGCCATACCCCAGGCTATCTGGCCAACGCCGCCCAGGCACGCCCTGAACTGGCGTTTTTCTACCAGACGCTGCTGGAGCAGAACCCGCAGATGGTGGGCGGAAAATTGCCCGACGACGGCTTTTATTACACGCCATAGACCTGCCTGCCCAGACGGAAGGCGACGCTGTCCCGCCAGCACACCAACGCCATGCCGCCAGGCCCTTGCCCCGGCATGCAGGACGCCCTACAGCACCACATGCCCAGGCCCCAATATCTAGTCCCTCAATACCTAGTCCCCGATACCCAGGCCCCCTATGTTCAACCCCCGGCGTCCCCGCGCCGTCACGGGCGGGGCTGGCCCATGCCTCGGGGCCATGCGACCCCGCCGGCCCGCATCCGGCTGCCCCGTGCGCTCGCCAGCACAAAATAGTCGGCCACGGCCCGGCCAATGATAATTATCATTGGCGTTGCATGCCCGATCTGGTGACATGGCAGGTTAACTTCCCTGCTCAGTTTTTCCCTGGGCCATTCCCGTGTCTCTCTTCGCATGTCAGAGCTGTCCAAGCCAGGCTTTCTTTAGCGTCAACAGGCCCTATTAAGTCATGACTCTATTCCGCCGTCTGCTGGCCGCCGTGCTGGCCTATCTCTGGAGTGGCTGGGGCGCCATCGCCAGCCTGTGCCTGTTCGCCGCCGCCTGGGAATGGGCGGCGCTGGCCTATGGCCCGCTGATCCTGCCAGCGCCGGGCGCGGTTCTGGCGTCGCTGGCGCACTTGCTCGATACCTTCCCGGCATGGGAAACCCTGGCTATCTCGGCGCGCCGCGCCATGGCGGGTTTTGCGCTGGCCTTGGTCTTAGGCAGTCTGCTGGGGCTGCTGGCCGGGCTGTCCATGACTGCTGCCATGGCTTCGCGGCCACTGGTCACGCTGCTGGTCGGCATGCCGCCGATCGCCTGGCTGGTGCTGGCCATGCTGTGGTTCGGCAGTGGCGACCTCACCCCCATTTTCACGGTATTCATCGCCTGTGTGCCTATTGTGTTCGCCGCTGCCATGCAAGGCGCGCGCACGCTGGGCAATGAACTGAAGGACATGGCGCGCGCCTATCGCATGCCATGGCACATGATGCTCACCGACCTCTACCTGCCGCACATGCTGTCCTATCTTTTCCCGGCCTGGATCACCGCGCTGGGTTCCTCCTGGAAAGTCGTGGTGATGGCAGAACTGCTGAGTTCGTCTGACGGCGTGGGCGCGGCGCTGGCGGCAGCGCGCTCCCATCTGGATACCGTCGCGACGCTTTCCTGGATTGCGGCCATTCTGGGCCTGCTGCTGGCTGTGGAATACCTGCTGCTGGAACCCATCAAGCGCCAGGTAGAACGCTGGAGGCCGCACGCATGAGCTGCTCTTGCCAACCCTCCGCGGAAACGGCTGGCATGCCGCACGCCACGGCTCCCCTGCCCTTGCTGCAACTGCATGGCATTCATCACCGCTATGCCCTCACCGACGCGCTGCTGGGCGTCGATTTCGCTATGCAAGCCAGCGAAACCGTCGCGCTGATCGGGCCCTCCGGCTGCGGCAAGAGCACGATGATGCATATCGTGGCGGGCCTGCTGCAACCGTCGCATGGCAAGATCGTAAATCGCGCCATCAGCATCGGCTGCGTCTTCCAGGATGCCCGGCTGCTGCCTTGGAAGCGCGTGCTGGAAAATATCGCGCTGGGCCTGCGTGCCCGCGGCGTGTCGCGGGTGGCCAGGATGCGGCATGCCGCTGCGCTGGCCGCCCGGATGGAACTGTCGGTCAACGATTACCGCAAATTTCCGCATGAACTGTCCGGCGGCATGCAAAGCCGTGTCGCCCTGGCGCGCGCACTGGCCATAGACCCCGATCTGCTGCTGCTTGATGAACCTTTTTCCGCGCTGGATATCGGCCTGAAAACCGAGATGTACCGGCTGCTGCGCGAGTATGTGGATGAACGCGGCTGCGCGGTGCTGATGATTACCCATGATCTGATGGAGGCCGTCCGCCTGGCTGACCGCATCATCATGATGGCGCCCGCGCCCGGGCGCATCGTTTATACCCACACGCTTGCCACGCCACGCGCGCTGCGCGATGACGCCTGGATTTACCAGACTGCCGGCGAACTGATGCAACTGCGCGAGGTACGCCAAGGTTTCGAACTGGAACCCGCGACGGATCTGCCGCCCATCCCGCACCCGGAACACTCATGCGCCTGAACTCCTCCCAGGCCTGGCCTGCCCGCTGCCTCCGGACGATACTCTCGCACCCGGTACTGACTTGCGCCTTCCGGCCGTTTTTCTTGCTGACGGCCATCAGCGGCGCCTTGCTGCTGCTTCTGTGGCTGGCCTCAGCCACGCCGCTGCCGCTATTTGCGTGGCTGCGCCAAACCATGCCTGGCGGCGGCACTGCCTGGCATGCCCATGAACTGATCTACGGTTACGGCATGGCCGCAGTGGCCGGATTCCTGCTGGTCGCTGTACCGGAATTTACGCAGACACCGACATTCTCGCGCGCCAGGGCAGCCACTCTGGCCGTGCTTTGGCTGCTGGCCAGGCTGGCCTATCTTGCGGCTCCCCTGTGGCCTTTCGGGCTGGGGCTGTGGCCTGCTTTGCTCTGCAATCTGGCCCTGGGCCTGCTGCTGGCCGCAACCGTCCTGCCGCCGCTGCTGCGCGCCTCCGGGCGCGGCCAGTCCGGTTTCGCCTGGGGCTTGATTTTCCTGCTGCCGCTGCAGGCCGGTTTCTTTGCCGCGTCGCTTATGCATGGCGACAGCATGCGCTGGCTGCATGCTGCCGTCGGCGCGCTGATGGCCTTGATCATCGTGGCCGCCAGCCGCATTTCCATGCGCATCGTCAATAGCCGTATCCATGAAGGCCGGCTGCTGGATCCCTTGCCAGAAACCCCTTTGTATCTGGCCCGCCCGCCGCGCCGCAACTTTGCCATTTTCACCATTGCCCTGTGCGCCGCGCTAGAATTCCTGCACGCGCCGCCAGCGGTGCTGGGCTGGTGCGCCCTGGCCGCCTGCGCCGCCATGCTGAACCTGCTCAATGACTGGCATGTCGGCCGCCCCTTGTTCACCCGCTGGGCGCTGATGCTGTACGCCTGTTACTGGCTCATGGCCCTGGGCTACGGCCTGATGGGCGCGCACTGGCTGGGTATGCCTGGCGCCCTGTCGGCCGGCCGCCACTTGCTGATGATAGGCGGCATGGGCCTGTCCATCTTCGCCGTCATGTGCATCGCCGGCCGGTTCCATAGCGGCCATTGGCTGGATCAGCGGCGCTGGATCCCCCTGAGCGCCATGGCGCTGTGCGTGTCAGCGTTATTGCGAGCCTGGGCCGGCCTGACGGTCTCTCCGTTCATCCAGCACCTGACGCTGGCCCTGTCCGGGCTGCTGTGGGCCACCGTGTTTTCTGCCTACGCCATCTATTTCTGGCCCATCCTGACGCAGCCGCGCACAGACGGGCTGGACGGCTGCGCCGAACCGGCAGGCGATGAACATGGCGCCTCCTCGCATCAATGCGGATAGCCTGCTCTCACCCCGCCCTGTCTGGTATCACAACCATCAATGAATAGTTCTTATTTCTCACCCAAGCACCGCTATTCATGCCAAAATCAATGTCCCACCAGGCATCCCTAGCGCAGCTTCGCCACCCCGGCCCGGCTGCGGCCTCGCAACCGCGATACGGACATGGCCTCGATTGACGATATTTCTTTTGCCGCGCTGACCTCCCACCCTTTGTTCCGGCCGCTGGCGGAAGAAGGGTGCCGGCAGTTGGCGGCAGAAGCGTCCACCTTCCGTTTCCACGCGGGTGAGCACGTTTTCCATACCGGCGGCCCGGCCGAGTCCTTCTATTTGATCCAGGAAGGCAGCATCCGGCTGTACCGCCCCAATCACGAAGGCAACGAAAAAGTCTTCCAGATTCTTCATGGCGGCGACCTGCTCGCCGAAACCGCCATGTTTGCCGACCCCTGCCTTTATCCGCTGTCGGCCCAGGCGGAAAGCGCTGCCACACTCTACCGTTTTTCCCGCGCCGGGCTGCTGGCGCAAGCGCGCCGGCACAGCGAATTCTGCATGCATCTGCTGGCCACCATGTCCGCGCGCATTTATCAGGCCGTCAACCGCATCGACCACCTCACCGTCGGCAATGCCAGCCAGCGCCTGGTCATGTATCTGCTGGATCTCTGCCGCGAACAGCGCAGCCGGCGCATCCATTTCCCGGTGTCCAACCATGCGCTGGCGCGCCAGCTCAATATCACCCCGGAAACCCTGTCGCGCCAGCTCAATCATTTCAAGCGCACCGGCCTGATGGATGGCAAGAACCGGGACTGGATTCTGCTCGACCTCGACGCCCTGCATCTGGCCGTCGGGCTGCCCTCTCCGGGCAAGGCCATGCGCGAGCAATTCCAGGTGACGGATCTGGGCGGCAACCTGTTCGGCTGCTGCAATTTCCGCTAGCTGCCGGCCTGAATGCTTCTGCAACTGATGTTCCCGCACAAACTTTACGCAATGCTCACCAACAGACACAGTCGGGTTGTAGTACAGTGGCTTCCTGATGTGCCGCATCGTCCGCGCGAGGCGCGTGGTCTGCCGCACGCACCGGTTTTTGCATTGGAAGTCGCCACATGAACATGAGCTCGCGCGTCCGTGCGCATTTCGAAGCCAATATTGCCGCTACCCAGGCCAGCATGGATGTGCTGACCGAACCGCTCGCGCTGGGCATCGACATTCTATTCAACGCACTGGTCAATAACAGCAAGATCCTGGCCTGCGGCAATGGCGGCTCCGCCGCCGATGCGCAGCACTTCATCGCTGAGCTGGTCGGCCGCTTCGAGCGCGAACGGCTGCCGCTGGCCGGTGTCGCGCTCAATACCGATACCTCCATCATGACCGCCGTCGGCAAC
The DNA here is from genome assembly GCF_052103615.1 of Kerstersia sp. Classification (NCBI taxonomy): domain Bacteria; kingdom Pseudomonadati; phylum Pseudomonadota; class Betaproteobacteria; order Burkholderiales; family Alcaligenaceae; genus Kerstersia; species Kerstersia sp. The sequence continues at coordinate 124,499 of NZ_JBQEKA010000001.1, forward strand.
GACTACGGTTTTGAGCATGTTTTCGAACGCCAGGTTCAGGCGCTGGGCCAGCCCGGCGATGTGCTCGTGGCCATCACGACCAGCGGCAATTCCGCCAACGTGCTGCTGGCTGTTGAAGCCGCCCGCGAACGCGAGATGCGCGTCATCGCCCTGACAGGCAAGGACGGCGGCTCGATGCACGATCTGCTGTCCACGGATGATGTTCACCTGTGCGTTCCCAGCGATCGCACCATGCGTATCCAGGAAGTCCATATTGTGTTGCTGCATGCCCTCTGTGATGGCATTGACGCCCTGCTGCTTGGAGACCCGGAATGAAACAGATACCGCTGCGCGCCTGCCTTTGCGCTCTGCTGCTGAGCTCCACCCTGTTGTCCGCCTGCGCCCCGCTAATTATCGGCGGCGCGGCAGCGGGCACGGCGCTAGTGGCAACCGACCGCCGTACCGCTGGCACCCAGCTGGAAGACAAGAACATCGACCTGAAGACCGATCAGGTTCTGGTCAAGGAATTCGACAATGACTCCGTGCGCGTGGTCAGCACGGTGTATATGGGCAAGGTGCTGCTGACCGGCGAAGTGCCGGATGCCGCCACCAAGGCAAACATTGTCGAGCGCATCGGCAAGGTAGAAAATGTGCGCGGCGTGCTGGACTACATGGTGGTGGCCGAACCCATGACCCTGGGCCAGCGCACTGACGACAACTGGCTGGGTTCCAAGGTGCGCACGGCCTTGCTGCGCACCAAGGGCGTGCCCTCGCGCACCATCGTCAGCACGACGGAACGCGGTGTGGTGTATCTGCTGGGCCGCGTCACCCAAACCGAAGGCGCCTATGCGGCCGCCGCCGCCGCGCGCGTTAGCGGCGTGCAGCAAGTCATCAAGCTGTTCGATTACGTCACGCCGGAAGAAGCCATTGCGCTGGATAACGCCAACGGTTCACCCGAAGCCGACAAAGCACAGCCCGCTGGCACGCCGGCACCGGCCGCCCCCGCCACGGCACCGGCAAGCAGCGCTCTGCCCGCGTCTGGCAATAACGGCCCTGAGGTCATGGCGATAGACTGATTGCGCCTGCCTCTGCCCAGGCATGCCCCGGCAGACGCGCAAACAAAAAATGGCCCGGCGTCGAATGCGCCGGGCCATTTTCATGATGGCCGCCAGACGGCCAGATCACGGGCCTGGCCGCCCTTCAGTCCGCAATACGGATCAGAATGCGGGCACCACGGCGCCCTTGTACTTCTCGACCAGGAAAGCCTTCACTTCCGGCGTTTGCAGCGTTTCCACCAGCTTCACGATATCGGGGTTGCTGGCATTTTCAGGACGCACGGCGATCAGGTTGGCATAAGGAGAATCCTTGTCTTCCAGGAAGAGGGCATCTTCCAGCGGATTCAGGCCTGCTTCCAGCGCGTAGTTGGTGTTGATCAGCGCCAGATCCACGTCGGGCAGCACGCGGGCCAGCGTAGCGGCTTCCAGTTCGCGGAACTTCAGTTTCTTGGGGTTCTCGACCACATCACGCGCGGTCGCCAGGATGTTCGACGGATCTTTCAGCTTGATCAGGCCTTGTTGCTGCAGCAGCACCAGGGCGCGGCCGCCATTGGACGGATCATTGGGCAGCGCGATCGTGGCGCCATCGCGCAGTTCGCTCAGGCTTTTGATCTTGCTAGAGTAGCCGCCGAAGGGTTCGACATGCACCAGCGCCACGGAAATCAGGTCCGTGCCATGATCCTTGTTGAAGCTATCCAGGTAAGGCTTGTGCTGGAAGTAGTTGGCGTCGATGTTCTTTTCAAACACCTGCTGGTTGGGCTGGATGTAATCGGTGAACACCTTGATGTCCAGGTCCACGCCATCCTTGGCCAGGGCGGGCTTGATGAATTCCAGCACTTCAGCATGCGGCGTCGGCGTGGCAGCGATGGTCAGCTTGCCAGCATGGGCAGCGCCCGCAGCCACGGAAAAAATGGCGGCCAGCAGGGCGGAACGGATCAGGGTCGATTTCATGATGAAGCTCCTTGAAAACCAGATAAAAGGTACCTGCTGCCACGGGCAGCGGCTTATGACAAATCAAGCGCCCTCGCGTCTTATGACGCGGCGGGCATGACTCCCCGGCCATCCGGAGAGCCTGCAAGCATCAGCGGCGCTGCAGGCGGCGCACCAGGCCATCACCGAAGACCTGCATGGCCTGCACCAGCGCCACCAGAATAATGACAGTGGCCCACATCACATCGCTTTGGTAACGCTGATAACCAAAGCGCAGCGCCAGATCACCCAGGCCGCCGCCGCCAATCACACCGGACATGGCCGAATAGCCGACCAGCGTAATGGCCGTGACGACAATCGCCGCCACAATGCCGGTACGCGCTTCGGGCAACAGCACCCAGAAAACGGTTTCGCGGGTATTGGCGCCCATGGAACGGCTGGCCTCCAGCACGCCAGGGTCCAGTTCACGCAAGACGTTTTCCACCAGCCGCCCGAAGAACGGCGCCGCGCTGACCACCAGCGGCGGAATCACCCCCGGCACCCCCAGCGCCGACCCCATGATGATGCGGGTCAAGGGAATCATCAGGATCAGCAGAATCAGAAATGGCACCGAACGCAATACGTTCACGACCAGCGACAAGGTCTGGTAGGTGCCGCGCTGCTCCAGCATCTGCCCCGGGCTCAGCAGAAACAACAGCACGCCCAGCGGCAAACCCAGCAACACGGTGAACACCAGCGAAGCGCCCGTCATCATGAGCGTTTCTACGGTAGCCCAGCCTATCAGTTCCCAATCCAGTCCAGCCAGCAATGACCAGAAGCCTTGCACATCCGCTCCGCTCATCGCAGCACCTCGTATTCAATTCCAGTTTCTTCCAGCTTGCCCGCCAGCGCCTGCCAGCCAGCCTCTGCCCCGCTGACGGCCAGCACCAGTTGCCCATAAGGCTCATCCTTGATGCGGCCTACCGTGCCTTGCAGAATGGACAAATCCAGCGCCAGCTCGCGGCTGACCTGGCTCAGGAATGGCGTCAGGGTGGTTTCACCCCGGAAACTCAGGCGCACCACGCGGCTGCCGTCGGCCGCCTGCTGCACCAGTTCGCGCCAGCCATCGGCATCCTGGCCGCTTTCCGCCAGCAGCGAACGGGTGACCTCGTGCTGGGGATGCAGAAACACATCCAGCACATCGCCCTGTTCGACCACCTGCCCGGCTTCCAGCACCGCTACCCGGTTGCAGACAGCGCGGATCACATCCATGCCATGGGTAATCAGCACAATGGTCAAGCCCAGCTGGCGGTTGATGTCTGTCAGCAGACGCAGGATGGACTGCGTGGTTTCCGGGTCCAGCGCGGACGTGGCCTCGTCGCACAACAGCAATTCCGGCCGGTTGGCCAATGCTCGCGCAATCCCTACCCGCTGGCGCTGGCCGCCGGATAATTGCGCGGGAAATTTGTCGCGGTGACTCTCCAGCCCGACCAGGGCCAGTACCTCATCGGCGCGGCGCTCGCGCTCCGCCTTCGGCAAGCCAGCCAGGCGCAGCGGGAAGCAAACATTTTCCAGCACCGTGCTAGACGCCAGCAGATTGAAATGCTGGAACACCATGCCGATACGCTGGCGCAACTGCCGCAGGCCAGCGCCTTGCAAATCGGTAATATCCTGGCCATCCAACACGACCTTGCCCGCGCTGGGACGCTCCAGCAGATTGAGCAAACGGATTAGCGTGCTTTTACCGGCGCCCGAGCGCCCGATGATGCCGAAGACTTCGCCACGGCGGATATGCAGGTTTATGCCGCGCAGGGCATGATAGCCCTGCGCTTCAGTCTGCCGGCCCGGCGCCGGCGGATAAACCTTTTCAATATTTTCTAGATGGATCACAACAGTAATAGCATCAAAAGGCATAAAGAGGCTTTTGGCCCCCCTATTTGCCTTATTTGGGAAGCAGAAGCGCAGATTACATGAAAAGCGCCGCAAAACCCAAAACACATCTGGTTGTTAGCTAAGAACCAAAAAAGTAATAAGCACAGCAAATAACCCGTGCGGCCGGATATAAAACCGCCGCCTGGCAACAGCCTCTGCGGCCAGGCAAAAAAAACCGGATGGCAGGCGGCAGAAAACCGCCCTTCATCCGGTCAGACAGATCCGCCAGGGATCACGGAGAAAAACGTGGGGCTGGCGCTACAGATCCAGCACCAGACGGGGTGACTTGGCGCGCGAGACGCAAATCATCATGACCTGGTTCGAGGCCTTTTCCACACTGCTCAGGATGCCGTCGAAATGTTCGACCTCGCCATCCAATACGCGCACCTCGCAGGAACCGCATACCCCTTCCTTGCAGGAGTGATCGCAGGCGACACCGGCATCCAGCAGCGCATCCAGCAGGCTTTTGCCCGCGGGCACCTGCACGGTCTGGCCGGATTGCTCCAGATAGACCTCGAAGGCGCCATCCTGCGCATCGGGCGGCAGCTCCACCGCCGCAAAACGCTCGATATGCGCATGCGGGTACGCTAGCCGTTCGCAGGCGCCTTCAAACGCCGCAAGCATAGGCGTGGGGCCGCAACAATAGTAATGCGTGTCCGCCCCTTTACCGGCCAGCATGCCGGCCAGATCCGGCGGGCAGCCGGCTTCCTGGTCGATATGCCAGGACACGGGCACGCCCGCCTCGCCAGCCAGGTCTTCAATCGCTTCTATGAAAGCCGCTTCGCGCCGGCTGCGGGCGCAATACACGAGTTCCACGCTGGCGCCCCGCGCTGCCAGATGCCGCAACATGCACAGCAAAGGCGTGATGCCGATGCCACCGGCCACCAGCACGGTATGCGGCGCGGCCTCATCCAGCGAGAAATTATTGCGCGGCGCGGAAATCGTCAGGCGCTGGCCTACCCGCAGATGCTCATGCACCCAACGCGAACCGCCACGGCTGCCGCGGTCATTCAGCACCGCGACCCGATAGCAGTCGTGCCTGGCCTCAGCAGGCGCGGCCGGCTGACACAGGGAATAGCTGCGCACCAGGCCATTGCCCAGATGCAGGTCGATATGCGCCCCTGGCTCAAAGCCAGGGAAACGTGTCTGCGCCTGATCTGGCCGCAATTCGATACTGACGATGCCTTCGGCCTCGTAGCGAATGGAATGGACCAGGGCATTCAGGGTTTTTTCTGTGCTCATGCAAAGGCTTCTTCATCAGTGTTGTGAGAACGTGCCACCCCGTCCGCCCGCCAGGGCGGGCAAGGTTCAGGCCACACTGGCGGCACGCGCCGCAGGTTTGGCCTGCGCCGCTTCGCGCGCCTGAATCTGCTGTTTGGCCTGGGCCCGCAGGTAACGCCGTAAACGCACCAGCCCCATGTCATGCTGGTACAGCGATTCGCGCTGATTGGCGTCGGCCTCCATGTGCTCGACCAATACCCGGTCCTGCTCCAGCACGGCCCAGTGACGCGCTTCCAGCCGGTTGCGGTACAGAAAGCGCCAGGTATCGCGCTGCCAGCCGGGCGCCAGCTTGCGCACGCGCCAGAAAAATACGGCGGACCGGGTCGGGCTGATGGGCGACACGCCATACACAATGGTGAAGTTGCCGCCAGGGCCGCCGGTCTTCGGATAGGGAATTTCCAGACGCATCCAATGCGCGCCGGTATCGCCCCACTCGGTCCAGTCGAAGTTGACGTTACGCTGCCCTTCCTTTTCGAATACAAAGCCATGCTCGGTATCACGGATGGCAAACTTGGCCTTGGTATCCCCTTCAAACATGGTGTGCGATTGCTTGTGCAGGAACGTGCCATGCATAGGATCCATGACGTTATCGCTCACATAGCGCCAGTCACCCTTCCACTCGACGTAGCAGAGAAAGCGCGAATAGGTGTCGTCGTCGGTCAATTCCTCGGGCAGCGCCAGCTCTGGCGGCGTTTCGCAATCCGGCTCGAACGCGTTATAGACCCACACGGCCCCGGCCACTTCGCGGACATGAAACGTGCGCGCCGCCCGCGACCCTTCCAGTTTGCAGCCCGGGCTGCCTGGCACTTTGGTCACCACGCCATCGCCGCGCACTTCCACCCCATGGTAGGGACAGGCAATCGTGTCGCCCAGCACAACCCCCAATGACAAGGGCGCGCCGCGATGCGGGCAATGGTCTTCCAGCACATGCAATTTGGATGTCGTGGCATCGCGCCAGAGCACCAGTTTGCGGCCCAGGCGGCGCAGCGAAACCGGCGTTTCCTTCACGAAATCGGATGGGCAGATGGGATACCAGAGGTCTTTGAGACCTTGCTCCAGCAGCTGCTCTACAGGGTCGATCTGAGTCAGGGTTTGCATGATTCGATTCCTTCTTGCTTGCGCCGGCAAACCGGCGCGGTATGGCGGACAGGCTGCCCGACTGCGCAGCCGCAATGGCAGTTACTGTGCCAGCGTCTTGATTTCGGTCTGATAGCTCGCGGCAGTCCAGGGTTTGCCGCTGGGGCTGACCGGGCCCGTGCGGTTCAGGTACTCGACCAAACCGTCCAGTTCATGAATACCCATGGAGAACGCCCGCTCCAGGGCATCGCCCAGCAGGTCCTCGTAAGTGGTGGCAGGACGCGTACGGGCCTGGTGCGGGTCAAGATAACGGTCATCGGCTTGCATGCTGTGCTCCTTCTCTTATTTGGATAATGGCGCCGCCTCGCGCAAACGGGCGGCAGCGGTTCAGGCCGTCACACTTTGATCCAGCGGCGTGGACCAGGCGTCATAGCCATAGACCCAATCGGCATTGCCGCCTTCACGCAGCCAATTGTTGCCACGCGACCCCAGCTGCACCCGGCTGGTGCGCTCCTGGCGCGCCTGTTCAAACTGTTGCAGCGCCTGGGTCATGGCCGCCGCATCGGCGCTATCAGTGCCCATCAGACAACGCGCCAGCACGACGCCATCCTCGATCGCCATCCCGGCCCCTTGGGCCATGAAAGGCAGCATCGGGTGGGCCGCATCGCCCATGACGGTCGCGCAGCCTTGCGACCAGCGCGGCAAGGGGTCACGTTCATACAGCGCGGTTTTCAGCACTTCGTCGCAGGCTTGCAGCAAGGCCCGCGCATCCTCATGAAAACCGGCATAGGCCGCGCGCAATTCATCGGCATGGCCTGGGGTCGTCCAGGATTCCTGATGCCATGAATCCTGGGCCGTCGTGGCGAAGATGAAAATGTCTTCGCCGCGATTGAGCGGAAAGGTGACGATCTGGGTGTAATGATCCGGCCCCCACCATTTGGTGAACGCCCCCAGATTCGGCACGCCTTGCAAACGGGCCGCAGGCACGACGGCGCGGTAGGCGACAAAACCGGTAAAGCGGGGCTGATCCGGCCCGAACATGGCCTTGCGCACGGCAGAGTGAATGCCGTCGGCCCCCACCAGCGCAGCCGCCTGCAACTGACGCCCATCCGCCAGCTGTATCTGCACGCCAGAAGCATCCTGAACAAAGGATTCCAGCTTGGCGCCCAGCATGACATTTTCGGCCGGCAAGGCCTGGGCCAGGGCCGCCAGCAAATCAGCGCGGTGTATGGTCAGCTGCGGCGCGCCATAGGCGCGCTCTGCCTGGTCTGACATTTCCAGGCGCGAGGTTTCCTCGCCCGTATCCCAGGTGCGGCTGATGCGGTGGCTGGGCCTGGCGGCGCTGGCGCGGATCGCCTGTTTCAGCGTGTCATCACCCAGGCCGTCGAGCGCGCGCACGGCGTTGGGGGTGAGATTGATGTCCGCGCCAACCCGCATGAACTGCCGGGTCTGTTCCAGCACCAGCACCTCATGGCCCAGGCGGCGCAGGGCAATGGCAGCCGTCAGCCCGCCGATCCCAGCGCCAGCGATGACGATGGGCTTGGAATGTGCATGATTGTTTGTCGTCATGATGGTTCTCGTCTTGGTGGTTCGAGTCGTTATCGTGCGAGTCGAGGGGCTTCGAGTCGCTGTTGCCGCTCAGGATTTTTCAGTCAGGAACTTGCCCTGCGGGCCGTCGGCATTCTTCTGGCGCCGGGTATTGCCGTCGATACCGCCATCTATGGCCCATTCGGCAAATACCGTGGGGCCGGGTTCGAACTCGCGCGGCTCCCATTCAGCGGTCAGGTGATCCTCGTCGGCGTAGTACTCGATCAACGCGCCGGCCGGATTACGGAAGTACCAGAAGTAGGCCGACGACACCGGGTGGCGGCCCGGGCCGAGCTGAGTTTCCCAACCGCAACGGGAAATATGCATGCCGCCGCCGAAGACTTCATGGATGTCGCGCACCGTGAAAGCGACGTGGTTCAGGCCGCGTTTGCCGGTGGGCAATTGCAGCAGGAAGAGGTCATGGTGGCCGCCGTCGGCCGAGCAGCGCATGAAGGCGCCGCGGCCGGGGTAACGATCCGACGCGCTGAACCCCAGCCGGTCGGCGTAAAAGGCTTCGGTCCGCGCCACATCGGCAACAAAAAAGACCACATGCCCGACTTCGATAGGCGTGGCGCGCTCATAGATAGGCGCGGGCTGATTAACGCGCGGCTGCTCCTGCCAGGTATTCATCGCCACGCACGGCAACTCCAGCGTTTGCTTGCGTGTCACCTGCAAACGCACGGCCAGCCCATTGGGGTCGGTGCAGCCGATGCGGCGCACGCCATCCGCCATGCCATCAACAAAGCCCGGCTGATCCCCGATACGCGCGGCAATCGCATCCAGATCGGCGGAGGTTTCCACCCCCCACACCACTTCACGCAGCGTCGGGCCGTCCTCAATCCCCGCGGGCAAACCCGGCTTGGCCGCATCCGCCACCACCACACGGCAGCCATTCAGGCATTCGAATATGAGTTCGTCCGGCGTCTCGCCGGCCAGCGTCAGACCCCAGTCCAGCATGAAGCGCCGGCAGGTGCCGAGATCCTCGACGCCATAGGTAATCTGGTCTATGCCCAGTATGCTCATGTTCTGCTCCTTGCTGATTCAGTGAGACGGATTGGCCCAGGCAATCGGTGCCTCGTTCGTGCCCCAGTACATGCTTTTTTGCTCCATGTACTGGAAGATGCCTTCATGGCCTTTTTCCCGGCCCAGGCCCGAATCCCGCCAACCGCCAAACGGGGTCGATATCGAAAACTGCTTGTAGGTATTGATCCAGACCGTGCCGGCCTGTACCGCCCGGCCCAGGCGCCAGGCGCGCTTGAAATCGCGGCTCCAGATCCCGGCAGCCAGCGCATACAGGCTGTCATTGGCCTGCTCGATCAGCGCGTCCTCATCGTCAAAAGGCATGGCCACCAGCACCGGCCCGAAAATTTCCTCGCGGGCAATGCGCGCCTGGTTATCCAGGCCTTCGATAATGGTGGGGGTATAGAACCAGCCGCGCTCGAACGAACGGCCTGCCGGACGCACCCCGCCAGTGCGGATCTGCCCGCCTTCGGCGACCCCCATCTCAACATAGCGTTCGATGCTGTCGCGATGGCGCGACGTAATCAGCGGGCCCATCTGCGTTTTTTCGTCAGCGGGATCCCCCACGCGCAAGGCCTGCGCGCCGGCCACCAGGCGCTGCATGAATTCGTCATAGATGCCACGCGCCACAAACAGGCGCGAACCGGCAATGCAGGATTCACCCGAACTGCTGAAGATGCCGTACAGCACGCCGTTGACGGCGTGATCCAGGTCGGCATCATCGAGCACCATGGTGGCGGATTTCCCCCCCAGCTCCATGGAAACCGGCATCATTTTCTGCGCGGCAATGCCCGCAATATGCTTGCCGGTCGTGGTGCCGCCAGTAAAAGACACGCGGCGCACCAGAGGGTGGCGCGTGATGACATCGCCTATCACCGAGCCCTTGCCCGGCAGCACACTGATCATGCCCTTGGGCACACCGGCCTCTTCACACAGCCGCGCCAGTTCCAGCGACAACAATGGCGTTACCTCTGCCGGTTTCAGAATCACGGCATTACCGGCGGCCAGCGCTGGCGCCAGCTTCTGCGCGTCGCTGGCAATGGGCGAATTCCAGGGCGTGATGGCGGCCACCACCCCCATAGGCTCATGCACACTCATGGTGACGTAATCGCCACGCGAAGGCGTAATGACATCTCCCAGCGTTTCGCAGGCCGCGCCAAAGTATTGGAACGTCGCCGCCGCACTGGCGACCAGGGCGCGGGTTTCCTGAATGGGCTTGCCGTTGTCCTGGCGCTGTAATTGCGCCAGCATTTCAGCCCGCTGGCGAATCAGCGCAGCCACCCGGTACAGCACTTCGGCGCGCTGGTGCGGCAGGCGCCGCGCCCAATCCGTGCGCAAGAAAGCCGCATGCGCGCGCTCGATGGCTTCTTCCGCATCGGCAGCACTGGCCGCATTCAGACGCGCCACTTCCTCGCCCGTCGCCGGGTACAGGCTGGCGTATTCCTCGCCGCGGCCCGGACGCCATTCACCGGCAATATTGATAGGCAAAAGCGCTGGATACATGATGAATCTTCCTGGTGCGTTAAGGTTGGCCGTCGCGCTAAATCGCCACGGCCGCAACCCGGTTGCGTATCGCCCGCGCCAGGCTGTAAACCGTTTGCGCGGAGGTTTTGGGATTACTGGCCAAGGGCAGGTTACGCATGCTCAGTTCGACGCTGCCGAAGGTGCCCGCGGCTTCGACGCGATGAATGTTGTCGTTCACGCCCGGGTCGGCCACCAGCTGCACCTGCGTGGCATCCAGCCCCAATCCGGCCAGCGCCACCGTTGCCGCCACATTGGCATTGCGCGGATACAGCCGGGCGGCTTCCCGCGCCGTTCCTTCGAAAATGACCTGCGGCTGGGTCAGGCTGGCCAAATCGGCCACCTGCTCCGCAGGCGTATCGCGCCAGGCCTGCGGCGGCTTGCGCCCGATATAGCGCACCTGCGCCAGCCCGCCCAGCCGCGCCGCCGCCAACACGTCGATGGCACCGATGGCGCCCGCCACGAATTCAGCCTGAGTGCCGCCGGCCTGCGCCGCCTGCTCTATCTGCTCCACCATGCCCGGCTCCGCCATCGCCCCCATGGACGCCACGATGCAAGGCATCCCGGCACGCAGCGCGGGCAGCACATGCTGGATCACGGCAGCGTGGCCGGCCGCTTCCACCACCAGGTCCACATCCGCCAAGGGAACCTGACGCACGGCTGGCACGCCCGGCAAGGCCGCCGCCAGGCGCGCCACCATCGAGTCGTCCGGCGTGACGACCGCTGCGATGCTGACTGCCGGCTCCTGCGCCAGCAATTCAGCCAGCGCGCTGCCGATGGCGCCAAAACCAATCAGGGCGATGCGTAACATAGTCAGACGCTCCTGCTCACAGTGTGGCCGGCTGCAACGCCGGAATTTGGTTGAGCTGATTCACCGGCGGGCCGGCGAACACGGACTTGAATTGACCGATGGACAGCATGTCCACTTCCAGCAGGAACGGGCCGGCACGGCGGTTGGCCTGCTGCAATACCCCCGGCAATTGCGCCAGATCCGACACACGCGCATGCGCCAGGCCCATGCTCTGGCACAGCTGGGCGTAATCCGGCGTGTGCAAATCGACATAGCAGCGGCGGCTGCCGTACTGGGCGTCCTGAATGTTCTTGATGACGCCATAGCCCTTGTCATTCATGAGCACGATCAGCACATCGCAAGCTTCCTGCACCAGCGTGGCCAATTCGCCCAGATTGAGAATGAAGCCGCCATCACCCGCCAGGCAAAGCGTCTTGCGGCCCGACTGCGTGACCGCCGCCCCCACCGCCGCGCCAATGGCCATGGGCATGCCCTGGCCAATGCCGCCGCCGGTCGCATGCACACCCTGGTTGGGCTCGAAAATTCGCAGCTCGCGATTGCCCCAGGTGCTGTTCGAGACCGTGACATCGCGCACCCAGTTGAAATTGCGCCCGTAGGCCTGCTGCAATTGCGCCACCAGCGCCTGATAAGGGCCCAGGCCATCGCGCAAGGTAGCCACGGCTTCTGCCTTAACGGCCTCCAGGTCGTCTATCAGCGCCGCATCGGCTTGCCAGCCGCGCTGCTCCAGACGGTCGGCCAGCCCTTCCAGCACCAGCCGCGCATCGCCCCAGACAAACAAATCATTGGCGTAACAACGCCCAGCCGCTGCCGCATCGGCATCTACCCGGTACAAAGGCTTGGGCAGCTTCAATTCATATTTCAGGGTTTCATTGCTGCGCAGACGCGAGCCGACGACCAGCATGGCATCGCAGCGCTGATAAAACGCTTCTACCGGTTTTTGCAGGTTATAGGCGCCCAGCGAGCCGCGTTCGTCTTCCGGCACAATGCCGCGCCCTTGCACGCTGGCAACGATGCCAAAACCCAGGCGCCGCAGCCGCTGCACGGCAGCGCCCGCCTGCCGCGCGCCGCCGCCCAGCCACAGCAAAGGGCGCCGGGAGGCGGCGAGCTGGTCAGCCAGGCCATCGAGCTGCGCCGCGTCCGGGACAGCGCGCGGCACGGGCAGCGGTTCCAGCGCCAGTTCATCGGGCAGCGGAATCAGGCTTTGCTGCACATCAATCGGAATTTCCAGGCTGACCGGGCCGCTAGGCGCGCTCAGCGCCGCCTGCACGGCCTTCTTCAGCACGCCAAGCACATTTTCCGGGCTGTAGGCGCGGAACGCGGCTTTGGATACCGCTTCCAGCATCTTCAACTGGGCCGGCGCCTCGTGGATATAGGACATGCCCCGATCCAGATACGGCACTTCGATCTGGCCCGTGATGTGCAGCACCGGCGCGCCAGCGGTCAAGGCTTCCACCATGCTGCCGGCGATATTGCCGGCGGCTGGCCCGGTGCTGGTAATGCAGACGCCCAGCTGGGACGTCGAACGCGCATAAGCGTCAGCCATATTGCCCGCGCCGGCTTCGCCGCGCGCCGGCACAAAGCGCACCACGCCGCGCTGCGCGAAGGCATCGAGTATCGGCATGTTGTGGATGGAAATGACACCGAATGCGGCGCGCACGCCGCACTTTTCCAGGAAGGCAGCGACGACCGCACCTACGGTCACCATCGGGGGGTGTTGATGTTCAGGCATTGCGCGAATGACCTCCAGAAATATCCATGTGACTGCCCGTCGTATAGCTGGACAGAGGGGAAGCAAGAAAAACCACCGCCTGCGCGGCCTCTTCGGGACGGCCCAGACGGCCCAGGGGAATATGTTTGGCGCGCGCCAGTTCACGCGTCCACTCCGCCCAATCCTGCCCGCGTTCGCTGCGCGCCTCGAAACGACGGCGCCACTGGCCGGATTCGATCAGACCGATCAGGATGCCGTTGACCCGCACCCCCTGAGGCGCGAACTCCGTTGCCAGTGAACGCACCAGATTGAGCAGGCCGGCACGGGCGGCCGAGGTCGCAACCATATGCGGCTCGGGCTGCCGCGCCAGCAGCGAGTTGGAACAAACGATGGCGGCATCCCCCAGCTCACTGGCGCACTGCGCCAGCTGCGGCAGAAAGGCTCGCGTCGGGTAAATCACGGAAAAGAATTTCAGGTGCAGTTCTTCACGCCAGGCGTCATCGCCCGTACTGGCAAACGTGGAGACCCGGCCTTGGCCGGCATTGTTGATCAGCATCGCCGCCGGCCCCAGCTCGCATTCCACCGCACTGGCAAAATCGCGCACGCTGGTTTCATCCAGGACATTGCAGGTCTGCGCCAGCAACCGGGCACCGGGATGGCGCTGCCGCAAGCTTGCCTGCGCAGCATCCAGGCGCGCGCTGTCACGGCCACAGATCGCGACCGAAGCGCCACAGGCCAGCAGCAGTTCAGCGGTGGCCAGGCCTATGCCCGAACTGCCGCCTGTGACCACTGCCGTCCGCCCTGCCAGCGCGTCAGGACGCCAGCCCGCCACTGGCGGCATTGCCCCCGGCGCAACCCGCTCCGGCGGCATCACACCCGTTCCTTGGCTCATGCCCATCATGCCGCTCCTTTCAGCAAGTACTGCGGCTTGCGGCGCTGCTGCGCCGGCGCGTAATCCAGCAAGCCAGACAATTCATTGGCCACTTGGCAAACGCTGTCGATCAGCATCAGTTTCTGCGCCGGGTCTATGTGCGGCATGCCCAGCGTCAGGCCCAGCGCCGCGACAATCTTTCCCTGGTGGTTGTAAACCGGCGCCGCCACGGTCGAGATATGCAGCTCGTAAAAACCTTCGGCGGCGATATATCCGCGCTCGCGTATCCGCATGGCGGACTCATACAGTTCATTGACATCTTTCGGCGTTTGCGGCGAAAACACTTCCAGGCTGTTCTCCGGATACAGTTCCTTGAGCTGCGCCAGCGTCAGGCCGCCCAATAAGGCATGCCCCAGCGCCGTGGCATGCGCAGGCAAGCGCGTGCCGACAGACACAGACCCGATGAACGGGGTATTCGGCGTCGTGGTCTTGGCCACATACACGATGTTCTGGCCGTCGCGCACCACCAAGTTGGCAGCGTGGCCGACTTCATGGCACAAACGGTTGATCAGGGGCGTGCCCAGTTCCGTCAGATCCAGTGACGCCAGATACTCGAAACCCAGCCGCAGCACGCCCAGACCCAGCTTGTATTCGCGGCCGTTTTCCGAGCGTTCCAGATAGCCCATGTATTCCAGCGTATTGAGCAGCCGGAAAACGGTAGAACGCGGCAATTGCAGGCGCTGCGTCAATTCCGGCGCGCCGATTTGACGTTTTTCCCGGCTGAACTCGCTCAATATCAGCAGGCCGCGCTCCAGCGCCGGCACCATGTAGCGCAGGGCATCGTCATCCTGCGTGTTGATGACGCTTTGCTCGTCCATCTGCTCGTTCATCTGTCCACTCCTTGATCGGTTCGGGCAGGCAGGTTTTGCAGCACCTGCCCCACCATGGCAGCCAGTGCTGCCGGCTGCTCCACATAACAGGCATGCCCGGCACCGCTGATGCGTTGCAAAGGCACATCCAGCGCTGCCGCCACCGCTTCGCAGGCGTCCGGCGGTGTCACGATATCTTCGGCGCCGCACCAGACCTGCACCGGCAAAGCAGGCTGCACAGCAGCGATATGGCGGCAGTCCGACAACAAATCGCCGCCGCACAGCATCTCCACCGCCTGGACATAACCCGCCTCATTCAGGCGCGCCATATTCCAGTACACCCAGGCCCGCGCCCGGCCATCCGCCTGCGGGGCCAACAGCCGGCCATGACGGCTGGCAGCCATGGCCGCTATGCCCCCGGCCTGCGCGATTTCCGCCAGCCGGCGCTGCCGGACTTCGCCGCCCTGGGCCTCGCGCGCCAGCGTGCCGTAACCCTGCGCCGGACTGACCAGCACCAGCCCGCGCGGCGTACAGCCCGGCCATTGCTGCGCGGTAAACGCAGCGGCGACCAAAGCGCCCAGCGAATGCCCGACCAGCACGAAATCGTCGATGGACAAAGACGTCAGCAAACGGCGCAGCGATGCGGCGTAATCCAGCGCCGACGGCCTGGCGGCGGACAGCGGCGTGGATTCGCCGTAACCCGGCGCATCCCAGGCCAGCAGCCGGTACTTCAGATTGAAAATACGCGCCAGTTCCAGCCACGACGCCGCGCCTGAGCCGATGCCGTGCAAACAGACCAGCACCGGCTTGCGCACATCGCCCGCGACGGTATCGCGCACGGAGACCAGTTCGCCATCCGCCAGACGGATATTGAACAGGCCGAACGTGGCCTCCAGATCCGCCAGTTGCGCGGCTGTCATCGCCAGTGGAGCCGTCAGGGTCTCAGTCATGTTGTCCATGCCAGGAAAGAAGCAACGCCAGCGGCGCTGCTTACTTGGGCGCCCGCTTGATATGGGCCAGCGGGTGGTCTTCGGGGTAGGTCGGGGTGACCGGCTTTTTTGCGCCCAGCATCACGCACATCAGCGCATCCTCATCGCCGATATTGATCTCCTCGCGATAGACGCCAGGCGGCACGGAGACCAGGTCGCGGTCGGTCAGGATGGTTTCATAGCGCTGGTCGCCCTGCGTGATCACCAGCTTGAGCTTGCCGCGAATGACGAAAAATATTTCTTCCACATCAACATGAATATGGGGCGGGCCTTCATGCCCGGCGGGAATCACCATCGTGGAAAACGTGAAGTGCTCACTGGGCACGGTATTGGTGTCAGCGGTCACGCCGGTGCCGCCAGTGCCGACATAACGCATTTGCGCGCGGCGGTACTTGGGGTCGTAATCGGCCTGGAATTTCAGCGCATCCCAGTCATACTTGCGGGTCGCGAAACGGGCGATACGGCTATTGATCCACTCCTCGAATGTCGCGCCTTCGGGACGCGTCCAGGTAGGCTCGGTGTGGCGGGTTTGATCAGCGACTTCAGACATGGCGGACTCCTGCGTAAGCTCAGTGGGATGGGCGGGATGAAATTGGCGGTTTGGTGCTTGGTGCCGTACGCGTATGGCGCGTCACTGCATGACAAAACCGCCGTTGACCGGCAGCACCTGGCCGGTGACAAAACGCGATAGATCGGACAGCGCGAACAGCACGGCGCCGCAGACATCCGCAGCCTGCTGTTCACGCGGCAGCGCCCGGCCATCGAGGTATTTCTGATGACGCGCCTGCGGCACATATTCGGTGGCCTCCACCAGCGTGAGACCTGGCGCCACGGCATTAACGGTGATCCCGTCAGCGCCCCATTCGCGCGCCAGCGCATGCGTCATCGCGGAGACCGCGCCTTTGCTGGCGACATAGGCCAGCAGATTGGGCGCGCCCCACAAAGCGGTATCGGACGAAAGGTTGACGATTGCGCCCCGGCCGCTGGCCTTGAGCGCGGCGTGGCACGCCCGGCTAGCCAGCCAGGTGCCGCGCACATTCACATCCATGACCTGATCCCAGGTCGCCACACTCAGCGCGTGCGCATCCTTGCCGCCGGAATTGGTGATGGCAGCGTTGTTGACCAGGCCATCCAATCCCCCCAGCCTGCCCAGCGCCTCTTCAACGGCCCGCTCGACACTGGCGGGATCAGCCAGATCCAGCATGACCGTATGCGCATCGGCCCCTTCCGCGCGCAGGCTTTCGCCCGCCTGCGCCAGCTGCGCTTCCAGACGGTCGGCCAGCACCACGCTGGCACCCGCCCTGGCGATGCTGCGCGCAAAGGCCAGCCCCAGTCCGCGCGCGGCCCCCGTCACCAAAATGCGGCGGCCTTGCAGCAAGCCTGCCGGGACAGATGCCAGCCAGCCCTGCAAGCTGGCATCGTCTGCCGCTCCCAGCGTTGGCGCAATATTCTTTTGACTTTGCATGATGCTTGCCCGCCCTTAAGTCGTCGTGACCGAAGCGCGCGGCAGGTAATGCAGCACCCGGCGTTCCAGCCAGACCACTGCCCAATAGGCCAGCAGGCCGACCAGCGTCAGTGCGGCAATGGCCACGAATACCGCCGCGGTATTGCCCTGCCCCTCGCCATCGACCAGCAGGTAGCCCAGGCCTTTGTTGCCGCCGACCAGCTCACCCACCGTCACACCGATTACCGCCAGCGTCGCGGCAATCCGCAGACCGGAAAACAGCGACGGCAGCGCAGACGGAAACTCCACCAGGCGGAAGATCTGCACCCGGCCCGCATTCAGGGTGCGCACCAGGTTCACCATATCCGGGTCCACCGTTCGCACGGCCGACAGCACGTTGATCATGACCGGGAAAAATACGATCAGGATGGCGACCAGAATCTTGGGATAGATGGTGTAGCCCAGCCACATCACGAACAGCGGCGCGAATGCCACCTTGGGCGCAATCTGCAAGGCCAGGATGTATGGCGACAGCACGGATTCCGCCTTGGGGGACAAACCCAGGCCGACACCAAACATGATCCCCAGCAGCGACCCCAGCACAAAGCCCAGCACGACTTCCAGCATGGTGATCCAGAAGTGCGAGGCCAGATCACTGTTGTGCCACATATGCCCGGCTTCGCTGAGCACCCGTGTGAACTTCGGGAAGACATATTCGGGCATGCCGAACAGGCCCGGCCCCCACTGCCACAGTGCCAGGAAAACCAGCAGCACGGCTGCGCTGCTGAGGTAGGTGGAATAATCTTTCTTCATTGCGCCATTGCCTTGTAGTAATGCGCCGTCCGCCTGGGCGTCAGCGGCTCTCGACAAATTCGTTGGTGTACAGCTCGTCCAGCGGCTGGGCGCGGGGCACGATGCCTTGCTCGACATAAAAAGCCTGCACGTCCTGCAGACGCTTGGGGTCCATGCGCCCCAACACTTCCTGGTCGGCGTACACGTATTCACGGTAGAGATCGAAAATCCGTTCGATCATGGCTTCCTGCCCCCGGTAGGACGGCACCGCCTCGATATAAGCCGCCGCGGCCGCCTTGGGGTCACGGATGATGTCGTCCATGCCGCGCAGCGTGGCGCGCACCAGTTTGCGCACCAGCTCAGGGTTGTCCTTGATGGTCTGCTCGGACGCCAGAATGGCCTGCGCCATGCTCTGGAAGGTTTCGTCCTTGGGCAGAATCCGCACCTTGGTGCCGGTCTGTTCAACGTTGGCGATCCAATCCGGCACAGCTGCCATGGCATCGGCGCGCCCGGCATTAAACAGTTGCCAGACCCCTGCCGGGCCGGCTGCCTGGGCATCGACATCGCGCCGGCTCAGGCCCGCTTTTTCCAGAGACCCCAGAAAGGCATAGAACGTCGTGTCGCTATAGGCCATGACGGTCACCGTCTTGTCCTTGAGATCTTTGACATGCTGGATATCGCCATCCTCCTTGGCAGCCAACAAGGTCAGCGACCCGCCGCCCAGCACCGCAACCGCCTTGACCGGAATCCCGTTGGCGCGCACGATGATTGGCGTATCGCCGATGGCGCCGCCAACAGGCGCATTGCCCGCGCCCACTTGCTTGGCCACATCCACACCCCCCCGGCCAGCCACGAAATTCACATCCAGCCCTTCCGCTTCGTAATAGCCACGCTGCTTGGCCAGCATCCACGGCGCAAACGCCGTCAGCGTCGCGGGCGCCGGCAGGAGATACGTCACTTCTTCCAGTTTGCCGGCCTGGGCCTGCGCCCCGGCCGGCACGGCCAGACTACAGATCAGCGCCAGCGGCGCCAGCCATTTGCGTACTGCGGGTATGCCGTTCAGAGTCATCACAAAGCGTCCTCAAGGGGTGGGGGTGGGAGCCCGGCGCAGGCCGCCAGGCCCGGGCCGGATGTTCCGGCGTCAGTGCAGCGAGTCCTGCCCGACTTTGAGCAGTTCCATCAGGCGCCCCTGAATCGGGGCCACTTCGGGCATCCTGCGGCGCTGCATCGGGTTGTCCCGGTGCGGCAGATCCACGATGATTTCTTCGATGATCCGGCCAGGCCGCTCACTCATCACCAAAATCCGGTCAGACAGCGCAATGGCTTCGATCAGGTCATGGGTAATAAACAGGGCGGTTTTCTTTTCTTCATGCAAGGTGGCTGCCAGATCCTGCTGCAACACCATCTTGGTTTGCGCATCCAGCGCCGAGAAGGGTTCGTCGAGCAGCAGGACATCAGGATTCACGGCCAAGGTACGCGCCAGCGCAGCCCGCTGACGCATGCCCCCGGACAACTGATAGGGGTAGTGGTTTTCAAAGCCGCCCAGATGGCAACGCACCAGCAGCGCCTCAGCCACAGCGCGCCGCTTGGCGCGCGGCACGGCATTGATTTCCAGCCCCAACTCGACGTTCTCACAAATGGTGCGCCAGGGCATGAGCAAGTCCTTCTGGAGCATGAAAGCCACCTGGCGCACCGGGCCTGTCACGGGCGATCCATCTACTGTCACCCTGCCTTCCGTCGGCAGGTACAGCCCTGAACCCATGTTCAGCAGCGTGCTTTTGCCACAGCCCGAAGGGCCGATGACCGAAACGACTTCGCCACGCGCGATTTGCAGATTCAAGTGCTGGACGGCATACGGCGGTTCCGCTTGCATACGCGTCGGAAAACGTTTGGCGACACTATTGAATTCGATATGGTGGTGCATTTCCGCCCTTTGTTTCATATGTAAAACAACAATTCACCAATGGAATTTGAATGAATTAAATCAATATCGCCTTTGAGCCGATATCAGTGAAAACACTGCCTTAGCCCGCATTCAATGCCATGCAAATTCCGTGCCAAATTTCCGCTATCGAATTAACGTTTCACTAATAAATCACAGCATTTCAAATACGGAATAAATGGCGTTTTTCAGCCAATAATTCACTCTTGAAAAACCTTTTTTCATTCATGGACTTAGGCCATGCAGAAAAAATAAATATGAATTCAAGAAAAAACTTTCGATGCCGCTATCTGGTGCATTGCAGCATTTCCAAAAGCACTGGAAAGGTGCTAAGCCATGCCATAAATGGGCATCTTCTCAATGCCTGAAACATAAGAATTAATTAATTGAATAAATGGAATATCCGGCCTTTCCCCGCCCGCTCCGGCCAGCGGGCGCTGCCGTCTGCTTGCCTGGCCCATCAGCCCTCCGCCATCGGGCGGGCCAGCGCAGGAGACGTGTCTGCCGCCAGGGCACGCACCCGCCATCCCGCGTGAATCCTGCCGCGGGCGCGATACAATGCCGCGCAGATGGTCTGCACCGATGGTCTGCACCGCTGCAGCCGAACCGCTACCGAACGAGACCCGATCGCCATGTCTGAATCTTCTACTCTCTCCACCGCGCAACTGCCCTCGGATATCAAGGCCGAAGTGCTGTCGGAGGCCCTGCCTTATCTCCGCCGCTTTCACGGCAAGACCATCGTGGTCAAGTACGGCGGCAACGCCATGACGGAAGAGCGCCTGCAGCGCAGCTTTGCTCATGACGTCGTGCTGCTGAAGCTGGTGGGCCTGAATCCGGTCGTCGTGCACGGCGGTGGCCCCCAGATCGACAACGCCTTGCAGCGCCTGGGCAAACAAGGCAAGTTCATTCAGGGCATGCGCGTCACCGACGAAGAAACCATGGAAGTGGTGGAATGGGTGCTGGGCGGCCAGGTGCAGCAGGACATCGTGATGATGATCAATGCCGCTGGCGGCAAGGCCGTGGGCCTGACTGGCAAGGATGGCGGCCTGATCCAGGCAACGCACAAATTGATGGATGACCGCGAGAACCCGGGCCAGAAAATCGACCTGGGCTTTGTGGGCGATATCGCCCGCATCGAACCGGCGGTGGTCAAGGCCTTGCAGGACGACCAATTCATTCCTGTGATTTCGTCCATCGGCTACGGCGAGGACGGCAACGCCTACAACATCAACGCCGATGTCGTCGCAGGCAAGATGGCGGAAGTGCTGGGCGCGGAAAAGCTGGTGATGATGACCAACACCCCGGGCGTGCTGGACAAAGACGGCAAGCTGCTGACGCGCCTGTCAGCCGCCACCATAGACGCCATGTTCGATGACGGCACGATCTCCGGCGGCATGCTGCCCAAGATTTCATCCGCCCTGGACGCCGCCCGCAATGGCGTGAACTCGGTCCACGTGGTCGATGGCCGCGTCCCGCACTGCCTGCTGCTGGAACTCCTGACCGACAAGGGCGTCGGCACCATGATTCAGGGCGCCTGAATCCTGCTGGCCGTCCTGGCCGTCAGTCTTGGCAGTCCCGCCGTGGCGGCCAGGGACTGCCGGAAAAAAATGCCCATCCTGAAGCAGGATGGGCATTTTTATTGTTTCAAGCCAGGCCATTGCGCCTGGCCGGCAGACTATCGGCACACGGCGCGCCGCCGTCGGCTATCCGCCGTGACGCGTGCCGCAGACAGGGCAGCCTGGGTCGCGCACGACCTTGGTACTGCGCCACTGCATGCCCAGCGCCTCCAGGCGCAGCAAGCGGCCTATCAGGCTCTGCCCCATCCCTGCGAGCACCTTGAGGGCCTCTGCCGCCTGCATGGCCCCGACAATGCCCACCACCGGGCCGAAGACCCCGGAAGTCGCGCAAGTCATGGTGTCCGGCTCATCGGAGACCGGAAACAGGCAGTGATAACAGGGTGAATGCGCCTGCCTGCTGTCAAATACGCTGATCTGGCCATCGAAACGGATCGCCGCCCCCATGACCAAGGGCTTGCCCAGCCGCACGCACACCCGGTTGATCGCATGGCGAGTCTCGAAGTTGTCGGTGCAGTCCAGTACCAGATCCGCATCCGCCGCCAGCGCTGCCAGCCCCGCTTCATCCAGCCGCTGGCACACAGCCCGCACCTCGACTTCGGGGTTCAGACGTCCCAGCGCCTGCTTGCCGGATTCAGCCTTGAACTCGCCAACTGTCGTCGTATCGTGCAGGATCTGCCGCTGCAGATTGCTGAGTTCGACATGGTCGTCATCGACCAGAATCAGACGGCCCACGCCCGCGGCAGCCAGATACAGCGCCGCTGGCGAGCCCAGGCCGCCAGCGCCTACCATCAGCACGGTGCTGTCCAGCCAGTGCTGCTGGGCCTCTATGCCCGCCTCATCCAGCAGGATATGGCGGGCATAGCGCAACAGCTGATCGTCATTCATGACGGCAGGTCATTTACTTCGTGCCGGGCACAACACCGTCAACCGTGATGCGCTGGCGCGCTGCGGGCGCAGCTTCGACCACGCTCTTGCCGCCAGGGCCGCCGGTTTCCACAGGCTTGCCCCGCAACTGATTGATAGCCTGCTGCAACTGGAAGTCATCCGCGCCGCCGAACTCGAACATCTTGAAGTCCTTCAGCTGTTCTTTGTCCATTTCGTTGGAGCGCACTTCGTCTTCCGGCGTCTGCTTGTTCGACAGGTGGCGCTGCAGATCAGCCTCACGCGGCAGACGGAACAGATCGCCCTTTTCCGTATCGGAAACGACGATGTCCGGTTCAATCCCCTTGGCCTGGATAGAGCTGCCATTGGGCGTGTAGTAACGCGAGGTCGTCAGCTTGATGCCGGTATTTTCGGACAGCGGCAGAATGACCTGCACCGAGCCCTTGCCGAAGGTACGGTTACCCATGACCTTGGCGCGGTCGTGATCCTGCAAGGCGCCCGCCACGATTTCGGAGGCCGAGGCCGACCCGGCATTCACCAGCACCACCAGCGGCACGGTCTTGGCCCACTCGGGCAGATCGCGCATGTAGTTGCTTTCGCCACGGGCGAAATCCACGGGATTGGCCAGATAACGGTGCCGCGATTCCGGCGCCCGGCCATCGGTGGAAACCACCAGCACATCCGGCGGCAGGAATGCCGCCGACACGCCGATGGCGCCGGTCAGCAGGCCGCCCGGGTCATTGCGCAGATCGAGCACCAGGCCCTTGGGCGTGCCGTTGCGGCCTAGCTCACGCAAATGCTGCACCAGATCAGCGCCAGTGCGCTCCTGGAACTGCGACACGCGGACATAGCCGTAACCGTCATCAAGCATTTTGCTGCGCACGCTGCGCACCTTGATGACATCACGCATGATGTCTATCACAATCGGCTGATCCACCCCGTCGCGCACGACAGTCAGGCGAATAGGCGTTTTGGGCGCGCCGCGCATGAGTTTGACGGCATCGGTCAAAGTCATGCCTTTGGTCGGCGTGTCGTCGATCTTGATGATCAGGTCGCCGGCCAGCACGCCGCCGCGCGCAGCGGGGGTGTCTTCGATGGGGGAAATGACCTTGACGAAACCATCCTCGGCGCCGACCTCGATCCCGAGGCCGCCGAACTCGCCCTGAGTCGCCGTCTGCATATCTTCGAAGGCTTCCGCATCCAGATAGGCGGAGTGCGGATCCAGGCTGGACAGCATGCCGGAAATGGCGCCGTTGATGAGATTGGTATCGGTGACGGGTTCGACGTAGTTATTCTTGATGGCGCCGAAGACACTGGTGAACTGGCGCAGTTCATCCAGTGGCAGCGGTGTGCCGCTGCGTTCTGCCACGGCGCTGATGCCGATACTGGTCAATACGCCGGCCACGGCGCCCAAGGCAACCAGGCCGAAACTCCGCGTTTTACGAGTGCTCATGCACATTCCCGTATGAAGGCCGGCGGTAAAACGCCGGCGATAGATTGCCGCCTTGCCAAGGCATCATGCCGCCGGAATCAACGCGCAATGAAGCGCGCAGGATCGACAGGCGTGCCACGATGCCTGACCTCGAAGTATAGGCCCGAATCCACCTGTCCGCCTGTCGCACCCGCCAGGGCGATGGCTTCCTGACGCGCCACCGCATCCCCAACCTGCTTGAGGAGGCTCTGATTGTGGGCATAAACAGACAGGTAATCCCGGCCATGATCCACGATGATGATGTTGCCGAAACCCCGCAACCAATTCGCATACACCACCGTGCCGGATTCAACGACCCGCACCGCCGTTCCTTCCGGCGCGGCGATCAGCTGGCCGCGCCAGGCGCCGCCATCCGGTTTTTGTGTGCCGAACCGGGCCAGCACTTGCCCAGACAGCGGTCCCTTCAAGCCAGAACGCAAGCCATTGCTCAGGCCTGCCTGCCCCTGCCCGCCAGGCGCCACTGTTGCCACTGCCGCCCGTTCCACTGTCCGTTCCGCTGGCCGTTGCGTCACCGTCGGTTCGACAGGCGCGGGCGCTGGCGGTTCCGCAGGGCTCACATCCACCGTGCCCACCGGCTCGTCGCGAGCCAATTCCGCCTGCGCCAAGGCCGGCGCTGCCGCTCCGAGACGCGGGCCTTCCACCTGCCGCAGTGTCGATACCGGCCCGGTTGCCGCGGGGGTTTCACGGGCCGCTACAGCGCGCTCACGCTCGCGGGCGCGCTGGGCCGCACGCTCCGCCGCCGCTTTCTCCGCGGCAGCCAGCCTGGCCGCCTCCCGCGCTGCCGCCTGGCGCGCCGCACGCTCGGCTTGCGCCTGCTCCCGCGCCAGACGCAGTTCTTCCTGACGCCGCAGCTCGGCCTGGCGGCGCGCTTCGGCGGCGCGGCGAGCCGCCTCAAGCTGCTTGCCCAGGTCATCGACCAGACGTCCCAGCCGTTCATCGTCACGGTTCAGGCGGCTGGCTTCGACACGCTGGGCGCGGATGCGGTCCTCCAGACGCGCGACCACGGCAGCACGCTCACGCTGCTGGGCTGCACGCTGGCTGCGCTGCGCCTCGGCATCGCGATTCAAGGCCGCCAAACGTTCATTGCCCGCGCGCTGTTCCGCCTGCAAAGCCTCCAGACGGCTGATTTCCGTGTCCAGACCGCGCACGGTTTCCGCCCGGGCTTGCGCGACATAATCCAGATAGGCCAGGTGACGGCCATTGTCTTGCGGGTCGCCCCCCGACAACCAGACGCTCCAGGGCGACAATTCATTGACATACTGCTCGCGCAGCTGGCCAGACAGAACCTGGCGGCGCTGCGCCAGATCCTGCTGCAAAGCCGCCATATCGCGCTCCAGGCGCGCCAAGGCAGCCTGCTGCTGGCGGGCCTGCTCGGCCAGTTCATGCAAGCGCCGGTTACTCTCGGACAGCGCTTGTTCGGACTGGCGCAAGGCGTCCGCCGCATCTTTGCGCTCGCCTTCGCGCAGCTCCAGCTCCTGCTGCACGTTGCGAATGCGCTGCTGCAATTCCTTGCGGCGCTCCTGCGCTTCACGCTGGCTGTCGCTCACTTGCTGCGTATCCGGCGCGGCACTGGCCCATGGCGGCGCCAGCAGCGCCAGCCACAACAGGCTCGATCGGCACAGACGGCACAGCGCGCCCGGACGGAGGTTCATGATAGACAGCCCCTTGTGAATACCCGCTTTACTTCGCCGCCTTGCCCTGTGCCGCCACCGCAGCTACTGCCGCCGCAATGGCTTCCTGATCGCCCAGGTAGTAATGGCGGATCGGACGCAGGTTTTCATCCAGCTCGTACACGAGCGGCTGGCCGGTCGGGATGTTCAGGTTGACGATTTCCTCTTCGGACACATCATCCAGGTACTTAATCAGGGCGCGCAGGCTATTGCCGTGTGCCGCCACCAGCACCTTGCGGCCGGCACGGATGGCCGGCGCAATGGAATCGTTCCAGAACGGCACCACGCGCTCAACCGTATCCTTCAGGCACTCGGTGGCCGGGAGGCTTTCAGCAGGCACGCGCGCGTAGCGCGGGTCGAAACGGGGGTGGCGCGGATCGTCCAGATCCAGCGGGTTAGGCGCAATCGCGTAGGCGCGGCGCCAGATCAGCACTTGCTCGTCGCCGTACTTGGCTGCCGTTTCCGCCTTGTTGAGGCCTTGCAGCGCGCCATAGTGGCGCTCATTGAGGCGCCAGCTCAGGCCCAGCGGCACATACATGGCATCCATGGCGTCCAGCGCGATCCAGGCCGTGCGGATGGCACGCTTGAGCACGGAAGAAAAGGCCACATCAAAGGTATAGCCTTCACGTTTGAGCAGTTCGCCTGCCTGCCGTGCCTGCTCGCGGCCGGTGTCCGTCAAATCGACATCGGTCCAGCCGGTGAAGCGGTTTTCAAGATTCCACTGGCTTTCGCCGTGACGCATCAACACTAATTTATACATGGCAGGCTTTCAAAAAGAGTTGTAGAACCCGGCCATTTTAATGGCTTCGGCAGCACTTGGCGGCGCTTGTGGCATTCGTCCTCCCATTCATCCGTCCATTCGCCGTGCCACTCACGGCACCCCGGGTAGCACCGGCGCGCCGCGACTGCGGTAATATCTGCTATTCAGATCAATCCGGGCCGCCTTTCCTCGGCCCGCGCCAGCCCGCAGGAAACACGAAGTGGACTTCATCTATTCACCTGAAAATCTCATGCTCATCGCCGTGGTGCTGCTGTCCGGCATCATGCTTGCCTGGCCCGCAATCGCCCGCAGCCGTCTGGGCACGAGTCTGGTCCCCGCCGCGGCCGTCCAGTACATCAACCACAAGAATGCGCTGGTCATCGACGTGCGCACCAGCGAAGCCTTCCAAAAAGGCCATATCGCCCAGGCCCGCCACATCGCAGCCAGCGACATCGAACAAAAAGCCGATGCGCTGCCCAAGAACCGGCCCCTGCTGGTCGTGAGCGAAACCGGCCGTGATACGTCGCGCATCATCACCGCGCTGAAAGCCAAGGGCCATACCGAAGTTGCCAACCTGGACGGCGGGCTGCGTGCCTGGAGCCAGGCCAATATGCCGCTCTCCAGCGGCAAACGCTAAGTTTCCCGGAGCCGTCACCATGAATACCGTCCGCATGTATTGCACGGCCGTCTGTCCGTACTGTGTCCGTGCCGAAATGCTGCTGCGCCAGCGCGGCGTGGAACAAATCGAAAAAATCCGTATCGACACTGACCCGTCACAGCGCGATGTCATGATCGCAGCCACGGGCCGGCGCACTGTGCCGCAGATTTACATCGGCGATACGCACGTCGGCGGTTTCGACGACCTGGCCGCGCTGGACCGCGCAGGCGGGCTGCAAACGCTGCTCGCCGGCTGATTCCTCCGGCCCGTCATCTCCCCTATTGCAACCATTTTTCGCAGGAAACATCATGTCCGACCAGGAACAACAAGCTAACGGCCAAGCCGCTCCGTCCTTCAGCATGCAACGCGTCTATCTCAAGGACCTGTCGGTCGAGATGCCCAATGCGCCGCAGATTTTCCTGGAACAGGAAGGCCCGAAGGTAGAAGTCAGCATCAACGTCGGCGGCCAGCGCCTGGCAGAAACGGTGTTCGAATCCACCGTCACCGCCACGGTCACCACGCGCATCAACGACAAGGTGCTGTACCTGGTTGAAGGCACGCAAGCCGGTATCTTCGAACTGGCCCATATCCCTGGCGAACAAATGGACCCGCTGCTGGGCATCGTCTGCCCGACCATGCTGTACCCCTATCTGCGCGCCAACATCGCCGACGCGATCACCCGCACCTCGCTGCCCACGCTGCACCTGGCTGAAGTCAACTTCCAGGCGCTCTACGAGCAACGCATTGCCGAACTGCAGCAGCAGCAAGTGGAACAGCCTGACAGCGGCATCATCCTGCCCCCCGGCGCTACCCGTCAGTAAACCGCATGTCCGCCGCAAGGGAACCTGATCGCCAACATCGCATCGCTGTCCTGGGCGCCGGCGCCTGGGGTACCGCCCTGGCGGCGGCCGCCAGCCGGCATGGCGACACCATGCTGGTGACGCGTTCACCCGACGCTTCTGCCGCCTTGGCCGAAACGCACGAGAACACGCGCTACCTGCCCGGCATCAAACTGCCGGACACACTGCGATACGGCCATGGCCTTGAGGCCGCGCTGGCCCACCTGGCTGGCGATCATGCCCCATTGCTCATTCTGGGAATTCCCGTCGCCGGGCTGTCGGCCACCAGCGCCAGCCTGGCCGCCGCCCTGCTGGCACGCCCTTTGCCTGGCCTGACGGTGCTGCGCACTTGCAAGGGCTTCGATGCCCAGACAGGTGAACTGCCCTATGAAATCAGTCACAGGCTACTGGATGGTATCCCTGGCCTGGCTACCGGTGTGCTGTCCGGCCCTTCATTCGCCCAGGAAGTCGCGCGCGGCCTGCCCGTTGCGCTGACGGTCGCCAGCAAGGCGCCCCATGCGCGTGCCATCGCCACCATGGCGCTGCACGGCGGGCCGGTACGGGTCTATGGCAGCGAAGATGTCATCGGCGTGGAAATCGGCGGCGCGCTCAAGAACGTCATGGCCATTGCCTGCGGGATTGCCGATGGCCTGGCGCTGGGCACCAACGCCCGTGCCGCGCTGATTACACGCGGCCTGGCCGAAATGACGCGCCTGGGCATTGCCCTGGGCGCGCAAGCCGCCACGTTCTCCGGCCTGACCGGGCTGGGTGACCTCGTGCTGACCGCCACGGGTGATCTGTCACGCAACCGCCGTGTCGGCCTGGCGCTGGGCCAGGGCATGACACTGGAAGCCATTCTTGCGGACGGCATGACTGCCGAAGGCGTGCGCTGCGCCCAGGCTGCCTGGCAACGCGCACAGGCCATGAATGTCGATATGCCCATTACTGCGGCGGTCTGCCAGGTTCTGGATGGCACGCATACCCCGGAGCAGGCGGTGGCCGCCCTGCTTTCACGCGAAGCCCGGGCAACGGAATCGCCGTCCCAGCATTGACCGGCGCAGCGCCTGCCGGGTCAGGCAGGCATATCGCCTAACGCCAGACACCATCCAGGGTTTGCGCCTCCAGCAGGCGTCTCGCCCAGGCCCGCAGGCTGTTGCCATCGGCCTGGCGCAAACGCGCCAGATCCGCTTCTGACAACACGCCAAAACGAACTTCCAGCTGTTCGCGCAACAAACCCGCCATGCCTTCGTTGCGTCCTTGTTCCAGGCCTTGCTGCATCCCCTTGCGGATGCCTATGCGTTCGACGCTGCTGATATAAGCCATGTTTCGCTCTTCCTCGAAGCTTGCCAGGGATAGCC